>JBKJSZ010000168.1:0-4799 GCA_046593675.1 Ferruginibacter sp. | reverse complement strand
CTCACAGCGGTATCACAATATTTAAAATATAAATCCACTGCAAATAGTTATTTTTTAAAGAAGATCGCGGTACCTACATTTATTGCAGCATTGATTATAACTTCCTTAGCCATTTTCTATCCTTTAGAATATTACAAACATGGAATCGGATTTTTAGGTGCGGTATATGTTGCCTTATTTGCGGCCATTTATGCAGCCGTATCCAATTCATGGTATATCATTTCTATTTTAAAAGGAAAAATGAAACATGCGGGAGCTTCTGTGGCACATGCCGGATTTGCAATAATGCTGGCAGGAATGCTGATCTCCTCTGCCAATAAAAACGTGATCAGCAGTAGCAGAGTAAATGGTATCACGTTGCCCGCCTCCAAAGATCCAATGACCAAACAAACTGATGATCCGCAGGAAAATTTAACCTTGATAAGAGATGTGCCAACTACGATGGCAACATATGATGTTACTTATCTGAAAGATTCATCCGGTCATGAAAAAGGCAGGAAATTTTATAAATTATTATTCAGCGAAAAAAACAAAAATATAAAAGGAAAAAACGATTTTGAATTGCAGCCGGATGTTTACCTGATGAAGGATAATAACATGAGCAGCAATCCCGATACAAAATCATACCTCAGCAAAGATATTTTTACCTATATCTCCTATGCATTAAATGATAAAACAGAAGATACTGCATCATTCAGGGAAGTAATTTTAAAAAATGATAAGGATACCGCCTTTTATAAAAATGGTTTTTTCATTTTAAAAAATGTTATAAAAAATCCTTCCAACGGAAAATATAATTTCAACAAAACAGATGCGGTACTTGCTGCAGAAATATTGTTGGTGAGTAAAGACAATATGCGATATAAAGCTATGCCTGCGATACAAGTGGTTGGAAATGATGTTTTACAACTGGATGACACTTTATATTCGCAAAATATGTATTTCCGTTTTATAGGAATTACCGAAGACCAAAAAATACGTATCGGCGTTAAAGAATCTGACAAGCTGATTGATTTTGTTACGGTGAAAGCCTATATATTCCCTTACATCAATCTTGTTTGGTTAGGATTGGTGATTATGGCAATCGGTTTATTAATGAGTATGATCAAACGGGCTGAATTTTCTAAAGGAATGTCTGCCGCCATTTTATTGCTTCTTTCCGCGGGAATATTTTATATGTTTCTTCTTGCCAATTAACTTAACTAATCTTTAAGGTTACTTTATGAGATGAGTGGTATTAATAAAGCACGTAAATGTGTTAAATTTACTTACATGAAATTGGTGCGTTATCTACTTGTTTTATTAATTTTCTCTTTTTGTATGTCTTCTCATACTAATGCACAATCTATACATGATACTATTAGGCGGGAAGCTATCATTTATAATGGTGATACTATTTCATTAAGAACTTTAGACAATATCGTTTTTTATGGAAAAGTAAATGAAGCCAGGATGGCAGCAAATGCCAGGTATAACCGATTGCGCAATGCCGTATATGTTTGTTATCCATATGCACGAAGAGCAGGCGTTATTCTAAATGATATTAATGATAAACTCCTTAAAGTTTCAGAAAAATCGGTCAGGAAAAAATACATCAATTCCAGGGAAAAGGAATTGAAAAAAGAATTTACAGATCCGCTTTCAAACTTATCGGTTTACCAGGGAAAAGTATTGATGAAACTCATCAACAGGGAAACCGGAAATAACTGCTATGAAATTATAAAAGAATACCGTGGAGGTTTTACAGCACGTATGTATCAGACAGTTGCGTTTTTCTTTAACAGCAACCTTAAGCAATCTTATAACGCTGAGAATGATGATGCTGTGATGGAAAAACTGGTGCAGGAGGTACAACGTATGTATGGTTATCGCGAACAACGCAAAATTGCTTCCCTTAATTAATATGAACATTTCCCCTTGCTTGTTGTTTATTAAGGAAAATAGATTCTGATTCATCTGTTTTTTAAACACATTTTTTCATTTTTTAAGTTTATTTTGCATCCGCAACTTTTAGTGTAAATGAAAATTGACGTATTAGCTTTTGGCGTTCATCCTGACGATGTGGAATTAAGTTGCGCGGGTGTTCTACTGGTAGAAAAATCTAAAGGCAGAACTACAGGGATAATAGATCTTACAAAAGGGGAATTAGGCACGAGAGGTTCGGCGGAAACCCGTAAAAATGAAGCGGCAGATGCGGCAAAAATTTTAGGTGTTGATATTCGTGAAAACCTGGAAATGGCTGACGGTTTTTTTAGAAATGATGAAGCTCATCAGCGTAAAATAATAGTGGCGATTAGAAAATACCAGCCTGAAATTATTTTATGCAATGCGCTGGAAGATCGTCATCCTGATCATGGCAGAAGTGCACAGTTGGTTGAAGACGCAGCATTTCTTTCGGGATTGGTAAAAATTGAAACGATATGTAACGGAGAAGTACAAACAGCATGGAGGCCTAAATATGTGTTGCATTACATTCAGGACAGGTATTTAAAACCAGATGTGGTGATTGATATATCCAAACATATTGAAGCAAAGCTGGATGCTATTAAAGCTTTTAAAACCCAATTTTATAATCCCGCATCTAATGAACCCGAAACCTATATTTCTACGCCTGCTTTCTTAGAAAGTGTAGTGAGCAGATATAAGATGTTTGGTAAATTGATTGGGGTTGAATATGCGGAAGGCTTTATCAGTAAAAAAACAATCGGCCTCGAAAGTTTCGAAGCTATAATAAAAAAGAATACATAAATGGCAACACCAAAATTTGTAAACACAACAGGTTCTAATTTTCACCAGGAATTAAAACGTCGTGTAAATAATTATTTCATTGAAAATAAAAAATTAAGTACCGGTAATTCTTCCTTGTATTTTAAAGGCATTCTTTTATGTACTTTATACATCGCTGTGTATGTTCATCTGGTTTTTTTTACACCTGGAACCTGGTGGGCTTTAATGGAATGTTTATTCATGGGTGGATTAACGGCTGCCATAGGATTTAATGTGATGCATGATGGTTCACATGGCAGTTTCAGCAATAGCAAAATGGCTAATAAGTTAGCCACTTTCTCAATTAATATTTTAGGAGCGAGCGGTATTATGTGGAATAATAAACACAATATCATTCACCATACATACACCAATATTGATGGTGTGGACGATGACATAGAGATCAAACCATTATTAAGAATGTGTCCATCACAAAAGAAAAGATGGATTCACCGTTTCCAGCATATTTATGTTTGGTTTCTATACACATTATTATTAATCGTTTGGTTATTCATAACGGATTACACAAAATATTTCCGTAAAAAAGTAGGTACTGTGCCTATCAAAAAAATGAGTGCATTTGATCATTTTGCTTTTTGGACAGCTAAAATCGGTTATGCCTTTATGATGATTTTCCTTCCCATATATTTACTGGGCTTTTTGCCATGGCTAACCGGATTTTTAGCGATGACTATGTTCAGTGGTTTTATTTTAAGTATTGTATTTCAACTGGCACATACGGTAGAGCATACCGCTTTTCCAACACCATTGGAAAATGGAAAAATAGAAAATGAGTGGGCCATACACCAGATTGAAACTACCGCAAATTTTGCCACCAGAAGTAAATTGATTTCCTGGTTAGTGGGAGGATTAAATTTCCAGATTGAACATCACTTATTTCCGAAAATTTCTCACATTCATTATCCTGCCATTAGTAAAATTATAAAAGATACCTGCAATGAATTTAATGTGCGATACATTGAATACAGAAAAATGCGCCAGGCCATAGCATCACATGCCTCCTATCTTAAAAAAATGGGGCGGGAAGACTAAGGTTTTATTAATTAATTATAACCTCATTGTGAAAACATTGAGGTTTTTTTAACCCGCTAATCTTACTATTTTCTAATCGCATAAGATTGTAATTTTGCGAATCAAACTTTCATCATGAACGAAGAAAAAACGCTGAACTTTCTGGAAGAAATTGTAGAAGAAGATTTGAAAGCTGGAAAATATATTTCCATACTCACCCGCTTTCCTCCGGAGCCAAACGGCTATTTACACATTGGTCATGCAAAAAGTATTACTTTAAATTTTTCTCTGGCAAAAAAATATGGTGGTTCTACGAACCTTCGTTTTGATGATACCAATCCAGTTACAGAAGATACAGAATATGTTGACAGCATTAAGGAAGACATTAAATGGCTGGGTTATAACTGGCAAAAAGAATTATATGCCTCCGATTATTTTGATACGCTGTTTGAATATGCCCTTACGCTCATAAAAAAAGGATTGGCATATGTTGACGACAGTTCCAGTGAAGAAATAGCTTCGATGAAAGGAACCCCAACGGAACCCGGGAAAAATAATCAATACAGGGAACGTTCCATAGAACAAAATTTACAGTTGTTCGCAGAAATGAAAGATGGGAAATATCCTGATGGCGCAAAAGTATTGCGGGCAAAAATTGACATGGCTTCTACCAATATGTTGCTTCGGGATCCCATTATTTATAGGATCAAACATGCACATCATCATCGCACAGGCGATAAATGGTGCATTTATCCAATGTATGATTTTGCTCACGGGCAAAGTGACAGCATTGAAAATATTACACACAGTATCTGTACTTTGGAATTTATTCCTCATCGCCCATTATACGAATGGTTTATTGAGCAACTTGACATTTTTCCTTCTCAGCAATATGAATTTGCACGTTTGAACATCACGTACACAGTGATGAGTAAACGGAAGTTGTTACAACTTGTAAATGAAAAACATGTTCTGGGCTGGGATGATCCACGCATGCCAAC
>JBKJSZ010000036.1:0-11868 GCA_046593675.1 Ferruginibacter sp. | reverse complement strand
GTTAATCCATAATCATTATCTACAGCAGAACTGAATCCCCAACCACCCGTTGTTGTTTGTCCACTTGCGTAATACCTTAATGTTACTGTTGTGCCTGAAGGTACATTCTGCAACGCGGCAACACCTGATAAACTTACCGTTGCCATGGTTAATGAGGTAGAGGTAACCGGTAAAGCGATAAGTGTAAAAGTGGAACCATTTAAACTATAAGCAAATTGTGATGTAACACCTGGTGTTGCATAAAATGTGGAAGTGCCCGCAAATTTTGCATCTATAGAAGATAAACTCAAAACATAACCTGTTGCGGGTGCTAATGTAATTTGAAAATAATCTGTATTGGTTGTAGCAATTCCGTTATTCTGAAAACCTGTGGTACGAAAAGAATTAGTGCCTGCGCTGCTTGCAGCTCCTGCACCACGGGTTAAATTATTGGAACTCGTTAAATTAACATCGAAAACTTCAGCTGCAACAGTAGCCGGGCTGCTTCTGCCAAAAAAATCCCATGCAGCAATTGTCTGTGCCTGTATTAATGTAGAGAAAGTAAAAAATAAAAGCGTTAATATGGTAGCTTTCCGGCAAAATTGTAAGTACAGGTTCTTCATAATTATTATTTAATATCATGATTTGCCGGTAAGATTAAATTAGATACGCTTTATCTAGGGAGTTGGATTGCAAATATATATTACAATAATTTATCCAATATTTGTTTACGGTTAAAGTATTGCTAAGTAGTTAGAACCTAACAGGTCTTTAGACCTGTTAGGTTCTAACGCTTATTGAATAATAACTTGTTGAATCAATTTCTGATCACCCTGCTGAATAATGAGATGGTATTCTCCGAAAGGTATGGATGGTGGAATGGGGATCTTCCCTGATGCATTAGTGGAATTTTTCTCAAAAACTTTAGTTCCGTCCGCTGATAACAACTGTATTGAAAAATTTCCAGTAAGCCCTTTTAACTGGTATTGTAGAGACTTATTGATTATCGGATTTGGATATACAGTCAGGGACACATTTTCTAAAATGGGAATATTCCTAACTGTCGGGCTACTATCTATCTTCTCTTCACGGTCAGTTCTACCGGATGCAGATCTGAATACTACGTAAAAACGATCAGACGCTAAAGAATGTGCGTCTGCATCAACCGTAAAATTGAAAATCGTTTCTTCCGTTAAACTGATGGATGTCTGGGTTCCGGTATAACGGTCAACAACCCATGCCGGCACCCGTAGGTTCATATCTTTTGGCTTAAAGACAAGACGATAATTTGTTCTACGCATGTTCCACATTTTGAAAAATATGGTATCATTTCTATTGACCTGCTTCCTGAATTCCATTGCCAGTATAGTTCCTGTTGAATGAAGGATGCCAAAGTTTTCACCGCCATTGTTTAATTTCCAAACATCATCTCTATCCAGTTCATTGGAAAAATTGTTATCAAAGAAAGAAAAGTTTCCATCAACGATGGCAGGATTTCCTGTGGATAAATTATATAAGGAAGCTTTTAGCGAACCAACTATACGATTAGCATTAGGAACTACCCGGAAAACACTTGCTCCAGTAGAAACTTTAGCCGTTTCAACAAAAGTTACAATTCCTGTTCCTCCAAAAGAATGGGCAAGAAATGCCTGTCCGCTTTGTATGTTTTTTACAGGTACACCTGTAGGATAATTTGTAGTACCACCCGGGAAAGGCTCCCAGTTTGTATTGGTACTCATTAATTGCCATCCGCCCCATGTACCGGTGGTGAGCAAAGGATCCCATGCATAAAAATAATCCTGCATATTGGTTTTAGAAAGTTGTGTAAAATCAATGGGCGCCGCATAAGGGTTACCTATAGATTCAAACAGACCGGAAGCAACAGTTACAGCTGGAGGAACATCAGTGCCAGGCGCATATAATTTTCCTGTTGTACGTAAAGTGGTAGCCGTTGAAGTTTGAGTAGAGCCAGTTACAGCGCTCCTGTCACCTCTTACAAATAACATCCATCCTTTAGAATTATTCAGCACAAATGCTGACGTGGCCGTACTGCCGTCATCAGCAGAAACCCATGAATCACTTGCTGCTACGTATGATTTTATTGTAGAACCATTAGCCGAATAAAAATCATATCCCCTGGTAGTAGCATTTATTTTATCCCCTACTATAGTTGTTCCATATCCCGGCTTTATATTACTGGATCCCGGGAATAATGTATAAGAAGTATTGCCTTCCATCCAATCGGCCTTTAAACTGGATGTGGTAGATTTAGTTGGAACAGCTAAAAACTGCCAAGCTTTCCGGGTATGTGCAGGTATATAACGTTCAACAATAAAACGGCCCGCTCCTGTATAGGTAAACGGATCAGACGCAGATAGAGGAGCCACTATGGCAGTACCGGAAGCATCTGATAACAGCGTTATATTTAAGGCGGCTATAAAATTTAATTTTGTTGTGCCGGACATAGTTAAGATACCCTTTATGGAACTTGTTCCTGCAACATTTTTTGTAGTACCTCCTGTTAATGTGAGGTTATTATAATTCAGTGCTACAACATTCTGGCCGGTGGTTATCCTGAAATATTCCACCGTGCTTCCGGTAGTGATATAAGTATTTGATGCATTGGTGACTAAAGAATTGCCTATACCAATAGTGCCGGTTGAACTCAAAACTTTAGTACATGGAGAAGTTGAACTTAATGTGAGATTAAAATAATTAAGTGGCTTTACAGTCTGGCTGGTTCCCGTTGCCCCATTCATGTTGATGGTACCCGCCGATAATGAATAAGCACCAGAAAGTTCTGGAAGGCTAACATTGGGTTTAGCCAAAAATAAAGTACCTCCTGTCATCACTGTGTTGGCAGTACCATCTAATGTATTTGTTCCTACAGTAAAAGACCCAAGAGTGATATATAAAGTTCCATTGATGTTGAGGTTTGTGGATAATGCCGATCCAATGGTATTACTTATTGTGAGATTTTTTAATTGGGTTATACTCGTTGGTATTTGAATAAGCGTCGAACCTAAAAGTATTAAAGAGGAAGTACTTCCTGCAACAAGGTTTGTAGAAGTGGCGGGCGATGTTGGAGCATTCAACGTGAGTGTATTGGCGCCAACGGTAAATGTACCCGCTGTTAATGTGAGTAAGGTGCCAATGTTCAATGAATTGTTCATGGATACTCCAAATGTATTATTGATGGTGAGGTTGGTCATCGCCAATACTGTTGCAAGGCTTCCCGGAAAACTTTGCGGAGCAATTCCCTGTAAAGTAATAGTTCCGCTGTTACTTAGGTAATAGGCACTGTTAGGGGTTTATGTTCCTGTAATGGTTAATACTACGCCTGCATCCACAATTAAAGTGGCACCTGCTCCAATGGTAATATCTTTTATGGTTTGTGAACTACTTACCTGTAAGGTACCGCCATTCAAAAAGACATTAGTGGAAGATACAATAGTACCACCACCTGTTCTATTTAACTGAACAGTTCCTGCATTGATGGTTGTGTTTCCGGTATAGGTATTTAATGCATTCAATTGCAGCAATCCACTACCGTTTTTAATAATACTTAATGTACCCGTTGATCCGTTCTGAATCACCCCACCAAAAACATTTCCTGTTCCGTTGTTGATGGTTAGAGTGGCATTGGATGCACTTCCATTTTCTACAATATTTGATGTTCCTGATCCAGATGTTGATAAACCACCTATTGTTACACTATTTCCATTAATACGTAACGTTCCCGAAGTTGTTGATTTTCCTAAAATGATTTTATTGGGAGTGGTTGTATTAAATGCACCTGTATTTCCTGTAATTAAAATACCATTTTCAATATTTATATCACCAGAAAAAGTGTTAACAGAACCAGCACCTGTAGGAGCTAAAGAAACGCTGCCACTTCCCGTAATAGCAAGAGGTTCAGAACCCGTCATTAAAACATTAACGTTAATCAACCTTCCTGATCCTGCGGCAAATGCGCCCGGAGATGCAAGATTTAAAGTAAGAAATTTAGTACCTGATCCTGTATTATTTCTAATGTCGAGGTTTTTTGCCCCGGTGGAAATGTAATTAGAGATCATCAGATTTGGAATACTGTTACCGCCAATTCCTCCAACATTCGCATAATAATTTCCTAATAAATGTAAAGTGCCGTTAACGGAAGTACTGGTGTTACCAAAAGCCAATGAAGAACCCGCATAAGTTTCGGAACAATATAGGGTTCCCAGATAATAAGTATTTGCTGCTACAGATCCGAAATTTAATCCCACTGTATTGGATGGAGGAGTTGCATTAATGGTGAAAGAAGCAATATCAAATCTTTTGGAGGAAGAAGAACTTTCATTTCCGGCTTCCACACCTCCTACCCAGTTTGCACCGGTAAGCCATGCTGGTGATGAGGTACTTCCCCAAACTAAGTTAGATGCGGCGTGTGGAGCTACAATGTTCACAGACAATGCATAAGCGGAATATCCGTTGGCTGTGATTTGAACACCGCTTTCAACTGCGTTATAAGAGAACCCATATAAAGTAATGAAACTGCTACCAATCGGAATCACACCGGCCGGCGCAGCCGGAATGGTTAAGGTATTTCCACCAATATAAGAAATGGTAATGTTGGTATTACTCGAAACAGCAATTGGATTTCCACTGGCATCCTGTGCTTCCACTGTAATACTAAATGAACTGTTTTGTGTAGGCGATGCCGGATTAACAGAAACCACCGCAAATCTGTTCACCGCCGGTAAACACATAAAACTATTGATGGTACTAACGGTTGTTCCTGCACTGTTTATTACATAAGCATAATAATAATAAGTTTGTCCCGGAGTAAGGCCGCTTAATGTTCCGGTAAATGTTCCTCCCGCAAGATTGGTCACTATAAGTTGAGTACCGGTTGCAAAAACAAAACCTGCCGTAGTACTATAACGAAATCCGTATTCATAATTAATACCACAACCGGGAGTTGTAATATTTCCAACCATTGTACCTGTGGTAGATGTAACTAATATGGCAGCACCTGCATTTAAAACCGGTGCCGAATTAATTCCTGTACCTGATGCAGCCACATTTATTGAGGGTGCGCCTCCACCTGAAACAGGAATGTTGCCATTATAACTTTGTACCAAAGTTGGTGCAAACTGTACATATACGGTTGCATTGATCACACCTCCGGAATAACTATAAGGTGATCCTCCATTTGTGAGAGTTAAAATACTGGTGTACGTTCCATTTGATGTGGTAGAAAAAGTAAAACCCGTTAATGGGCCAATGGTAATGGCACCGCCATTTAATATGCTTCCGGATAAATTGAAACTACCCGTATTGCTGCTGTTGATACATACATTGCCTAATGCGGCCAGGGAACCAGCTCCTGAAGATGGCACAGATAAAATAGGAGTAACGCCATATAATGTAAAGGACACTTCAGTTCCATAAGAAGTACCACCGGCATTTGTGGCATACGTATGTATATAAAAAATTTGCCCCGGAGGAACCAGTCCTGATAAATTCACGGAATAATTTCCACCCGATAAATTGCCGGAAGCTACAGGTGTACCTGATCCGTTTGCAAAATTTGGTGTGGTGCTGTATTCTACTCCATATGCAGTTATTGCGGAACATCCAGTATTGGCTGAAATGGTTGTATTAATACTGGCTGAAATAGTAGCGCCACTTGAAGAAATAGCACTCACAACTCCATTGGTAATAACGGGTCTGGTATTTACGCCGCTCCCGGTTACCGGAACATTGATAGCAGAAGCACCACCTCCCGACATACTGATATTACCATTATACGAGCTTACAGCAGTTGGCGTAAATATTACATATACTAAGGTAGGTAAGCTGGCTACGGGAATACTTAAAGTTGAAGTGAATGTAGCATTGTCAATAGAAAATGTATATCCGCTTATGGCGGCAATATCTACTGGTGGACCAGCCAGACTTGTTCCGTCTAAAATAAAAGTGTTTGCTGCTGATGCCTGATTAATACACTGATTTCCAAAACCGGTAAGTGTTGTAGACGTTAATGCAGGTGTGCTGCTTATAGTTCCGTTTAAAGTAAAATTATCTAATCGAAATGTACCACCTCCCGTTGCTCCGGTAAGTGTTAATACTACCGTAACTGTACCAGTAAGATTATTTATTACACTTGGGGTAACACCAACGAAAGCCCCTGCTGTAGCATTGGTAGTTGCACCTCCACCGAATGAAGTTCCATTAATAGACAATGCCCACGTTGTAGGCCCGGTGTTACTTCTTTTGTTCCAGAAATTATAAGATGAAATATTTAAAGTCTTGCCACTGGCTACATCAAAAGTAAGCGTGAATGAAAATGATGGGTTTAATGGTGGATTTGTTATGCACAATGATGGACCAGAAGTTCCTGCGAATGCAGCAAAGGAAGCATTAACACTATTGGTCCAGGATGAATTTATGATATCCGGGGCACCAATATTTGGGGCATCTAAAAATGGAGGACCAGATGGAGCACCATCGAAAGTGTGATAATAAACCTGTGCTTTAACACCAGTGAAACTGGAAAATATCAATATACAAATAGCAAAAAGAGATAAACTTCCCTTGTAGAATTTTTTCATTCAAATTTATTATTATGTTAGTACGGGGAAGGGAATCAATAGGATACAAAAATCGAGTACGAAAATATACAAAATATAGGCGAATTCGTATTATTATATCATGAAATTTCGATAAAGGGTATAACTTTTCGAATATTGTTGATTAATGAGCAATTATTTATGATATTTTTTGTGATACGGTAATAAAAAATTTAGTTTTTAAATGAAAACTCAACTCATACCTTATTGGATATTAATTTCTAAAATCCAGATCTATAATAAACTATGCTTATAAAATAAATTATATAAAATATTCTTACTAAAAACATCTCTACCAGTATTAAAGATTTACTAGGTAAACTAATAATTATGATAGGAAAGATAATATTTAATTCTTCATAAAAAGAAAACTTCATTCCTGGAAACCATTCGTGATGTATCGGGATTTACTTATTCAGAAACACCTTAAGGTAATGTTGGTTATACCAATGGAGTTTGATACCGTTGATAAGGAAGTTTTCAGTATAAAATATAATCCAGCGATGTCTATTGCGATGGGAAGATTATTATAACTGGTTATGGTATGCCTACTTAATTTTAGTAAAAAAAGCCACCTGCTTATCATTATTCAGTTGAAGATAATAGTTTCCGTCCGCGAGATTGGAAACATTAATACGTATGCGTTTATTATTTGAAGTTATATTCTTATTAAAAACCAACTGCGCGTTTTCATTAAATATTTTAACGGCATAGGTGCCATTGACCGCCACTGAAACAGATGTTTGCTCATTACATGGATTTGGATAAGTAACCATTGTTTGCTTAATACCCTCAATCTTTTTTATCTCAGAATATTGATGTATTCCCGATGCATTTATCACTTTAATACGGTAGAAGTTAACTTCCGATGTTACGTGCCTGTCGTTAAAAACGTATTCATTAGCGGCGGATGGCTGAACTTCTCCTGCAGTCTGAAAATGAATGGCATCTAAAGAGGTTTCAATTTCATAATTTTCAACGTTTGTTTCATTGGTAGTTTTCCAAACAACCTGAGCCAAACTTTCAGATAAACGCCTGGCATTTACGTACAAGATATTTACAGGCAATGCTGCCGCAGATTTAAATACAATTCCAAATCTGTCAACCCTGGCAGAAGCAGGATCGGCGGTTACCATAAATGAAATATCGTTGGTATCAGAAAAAGAAATTGGTGTTTCGGTGTTTAAATGCCGGTCTATTAACCATCCGTTTAAACCTGCATATACAAATCTATCAGGAATAATTCTGAGCAAATAATTCTGCTGTCGCATTTGGTTTAAGAAAAGTGGAAAAGAATCATTTGCCTGCGGTTGTGTCCATCTTTCCACTACCAGTCTTTTTTCATTTCTGTAAATGCCTATATTTTCACCAAAATTATCAAGCTTGCGGGCGTCAAGATCATCGACTGATCTAGAAAAGGCATCATCAAATTCAATTCTCACACCATCTACAACCAAAGGTTGGTTGTTATATATTACGTGTAATTGTATACAAATATTTGCTGAAGGATTTTGTATTCTGGTAACCAATGAACTTCCGCTGACTTTACAGTTTTCTGTAAAAGAAATAGATCCTGCTGTGGATGCAGAAGCTATGAAAAAAGCCTGTCCAGATTCAATACTCCTGTTAAGGCCTGTATAACTTCCGCCTCCGGGCGTTACGTTGTAAGTACTTCCATTCCAGGTAAATGTTTGATAACTTCCCAGACCGTAACCACCAGCCATTTTTGGGTCCCATACATAAAACATATTTTGAACACCTCCTGATTTCGTGATCTGTGTAAAATCAATAGCTGACGCGTACGGATTGCCGCAGCTTGCAAATAATGCTGCTGAAACCGGAATTGAATTTGGAGGATTTGCAGGCGTAAAAAGTGTACCTGATGTTCTGAGCTTTAATGCGGTGGCTGTCTGATTGTATGCAGTAACCGTTCTGTCGCCTCTTACAAAAAGCATAAAGCCATTATTATTGGCTATGTTATTGAAAGTAGAGCTAACACCATCCCAACCATTAGTGGAAGGATTATAATATTTCATGGAGGGTGTAGAAGAAACTATATCGAAACCCTGTGCAATAGCACCGCTTACATTGCTGGTAATGATGGTTCCATAACCTGGTTTTAAATTCTGTGATACGGTTGTTGCACCTTCCTGCCAGGCATTTTTTATAGTTTGCCCGGTTGTTGGAACTGATAAAAATTGCCACGCCCTGGGGTGATTCGGAATATATCTTTCTACCGTTGCAGATCCTGTTATTACATTTGTATTTAAAATTTTACCAAGAGCAGCAGTGGCTGTATCAGATGAAACCAGAGTAAGGTTGTTTCCTGTATTAAAAGTAGAATTGGTTACCGCTCCGAACGAAAGTGAAGATAGAATCCTGAGTGTATCCAGGGATACAGAAGAATTTGTTACACCAATTACATTACTGATGATAAGGGATGACAGATTTCTGCCCGTAAACCAGCTTCCCGAAATATTTTGTGCGGTGGTTGTTCTGCAAAATTCTATAGTGCCGGCAGATGATGCAAAGGATCCTGACAATGCCGTTATATCTCCATAAACCTTTAAATTACCGGTGATGGTAACCAATCCGCTGGTTATAGAAATATTCCTAACATTTTGCGAAGCGGAAACTAAGGGCAAAAAAGGAAAACCGCCGTTAATAAACGCATTGGTATTAGCGTCAGGTACTGTTCCTGTACTCCAGTTTCCACCAGTATTCCAGGCAGTAGAAATGCTGCCTACCCAATTGGTTTGAGCAGAGCCATCTATCTCATCTGCGCCAATATCAGGCGTAGTAATATCTCTTGTTTCTAAATCAAAATCTGTTGTTATGCTAAGTGGTGTTGCGGCAGCATTTGCAGGAGAAGTTGCAAAAACATGAAGATTTACAGTTGCAAATGTTCCTGCAGGTGTAATAAAAAGCGGGTCAACATTCAAACTGTTTGCATCCTGTCCGGTTGCTGTTTGCCAGGCCGCTAAAGTGGAATATGAAACGGAATTATAATATCCGAGATATCCATCGGTACCTGAGGCAAATAATATATTATAATTTGAATTTAATCCTGAAACACTTGTAGACAGTCTTAATGCAAAATTTCCTGCACCCGAAGAAACATTACTTCGGGCATTCATGAAAATATTATTTTTTACGTTCCTCGTCACTGATAAGTCGCTATAAAAAGCGGCGGTTCTGCTGGTGCTTCCTGCAACATTATTTCCACCAATATATACGCTGTTAAAATAATAATTATTGCTTCCACCAGCATCTCTTAATCCGGTAATAATAAAACCTGTGGTGATCGAATTACCAGATGCGTCAATACCCAACCGTATCATATTATTATACAGCGTTGAGGTGCCGGATCTTATAACGATACCAAGTATTTGCGAATTAACATTCGTGCCGGTTAAAGAAACAGAATGAATGAAATTATTGCTGATAATATTTGCAGCTACAGGCAGATCAAGATCTATACAATAAACATTTGAGGCACTGTCAACCAAACAGGAATTACTTAAAGTATGTATCGTATTATATTGTACTGTACAAGCAGCGGTTGCACTTTGGAGATAGATACCAGTGAGTACGGTTCCGGGCTGGCCTTTTGCATTGGTGTAAATATTTCTTACCGTATTATTGTTACAGATGGCAGTGGCTTTATTAATAAAAATCCCATAAGTAAAATAAAAACCGGTTTGCTCATTTTTAATTCCTGCTGCAGGGCTATTTCCCCCAATTATATTTCCATTTAACGTAGCGGTTATTGCAGATACGGCAGTATTTACCTGAATTCCGATAAACCCAATTGTTTCTCCTACTCCAAAAACAGGATCACTGGATATGGTAACACTACCAATTGTATTATTACTGATATTTACAGATCTTGGTGCCAGATACATGATGCCAAAAATGGGTGCAGCATCTACTATAGTTGCACTATTAATTAAAATGGTATTAGAATTATCCTGGCTTCCCACCTGGTTTCCTATTATATTACCTACATTAAATAAACCATCTCCCGCACCTGTTGCAGTAACACCGAGCGCTATGGCAATGAAAGCAGAACTATAGTCATTATTGGAAGTACGTTCGGTGGTTTGTCGTATAGAAGTGATAATATTTCCCTCTAAACTGGTAGGAGTTGTTGTATTTACATTGGCAATATCAATACCTCTTACTTCATTTTCTGCCCCGGATCCGGAATAGGTAAATACAGATGTACCGGAGCCAATGGAATTTGAATAGCCGATTACATTACTGGTTAAAGTAAATACTCCGGGTAACGTGGCCGTATTTATGTAAATAGCTGAGGAACGCAAACCGGCTCCGGAGAATGAACAGGTTAAAGTCTGATAAATTCTGTTGGAAGAGATGGTCCAGTTGTCATTTCCATTTCCAATATAAATACCTGCGGAACTTCTGGCTGCATTAAAAGCATCATAAATATTATTAGTGGTAATAATGTTGCCACTGTTTCTTATTGTAGTATTTGTGATAGAACCTACACTATAAATTCCTTTTGTAGGTTGTACAGAGGCCATAGCTATAGTAGACCCGATATTACAATTCGATATGGTGTTGTTATCATTCCCTGTAGTAGTGCCGGTGCTAAAAACTATATTTCCTCCTTCTGTTGTAAGCACTGTTCTGGAACCACCTAAAATACTACAACGTATGAGCGTGTTATTGGAAGCATCGTTTATGAATTTTATAGTACAGGTATTGGCCGTGGTAACGGTACTTAAATTTTGAATTACCAAAGAAGATCCGGAGGCATTTAAGCCATCAATGGTAACATTGTCTGCACCATTAAAAGTGAATAAAGGAGTGGCGAGTGTTTGTTGTATCGTGCGGGCTCCGCTGGGTTTAATCGTTAAAGAAGTCCATGGATTTTCATTTAAAAAAACAGTGCCATCTTCACCACCTGCGCCCACTGTTGCCGTAATATTTGCTGTAACAGTAACAATAATATTATTACCGGTTTGTGCAACGGAATTTAATGAAGCAAAAAGGCCATTTGATCGGGTAAAAGTTGTGTAAGTAGTAGGGATTCCTGTAGATCCTGTAACGGTAATTTGTGCATGAGATAAAGCGGAAATAATCAACAACAGATACATAAAAACCCATCTGGCAACATTTGAAATAGATGAATGGAAATTATGCACGTAGGATAAGTTATTTTTTAATGCCGTAGATGGCAATTTACCGATAACAAATATATTGAATATCTTTTTAAAGCACGAAGAAACCAACCACCCGAATCAATTGT
>JBKJSZ010000416.1:0-9643 GCA_046593675.1 Ferruginibacter sp. | reverse complement strand
GTATATACAATTGGGTTGATGGTTATATCTCCCGCCAATGCCTGCAGTTCGGTGGTTGTTACAAAAGTTGTAACGGTAAAAGCGAAGCCCATTGTTAGTATAAATCCCATAAGTGCTGTTTGCGAAAACACCAATATAAATCCGGTTGCAACAGCCAGTTGTTATACTATATCTGCCACTTATTTATGGACATTTCCCGGAGGAACTCCGTCAACATCAGCCACGTTGAATCCTGGAACTGTACTATTTAATACTACAGGCTCCATCAATATTTCCCTAGCAGTTACCAATGAATGTGGTACCACAAATGATATTCAACCGGCAATCATTAATCCCAAACCAATTATTACAACTCCTACAAATAGTTCAAATTGTCCGGGTAATATTATTGGACCATTATCTTTTACAAGTACAGTAGCTTCCACAAATTTTTCCTGGACGAATTCTAATACTGCAATAGGACTGGCCTCAAATGGCACAAGCAATCCTATTCCATCTTTTACTGCATTGAATACAGGTTTATCATCCATTTCCGGAACTATCAATGTTACCGGAATTGCTAACGGATGTTCTTCCACCAACTCATTTAATATAACAGTTAACCCCAAACCAGCAGCACCTTTCGCTCCAACGGTTTCATATTGCCAGAATGCAACAGCTGTTCCTTTAACTGCAACAGCTACATCAGGAAATACATTGTTGTGGTATGCTGCGGCATCTGGTGGTACAGGATCTTCAACGGCTCCCACTCCTTCTACAATTGTTGTAGGACCACAAAGTTTTTATGTAAGCCAGATCAATATAATAAGCAATTGTGAAAGTGTAAGAACACTTGTAACGGTTACCGTGAATGCAATACCTGTAATACTTTCTTCTTCTTTTACAAATCCTACCACCTGCGGAGGAACCAATGGAACGATCACTTTATCTGGTCTTATTGCGAATACAAATTATGCCGTACAATACATAAAGAATGGCAGTATCATAAATATAAACATCAACACAAATAGTTCAGGCAATCTTATTATATCAGGATTAACAGCAGGCAATTATTCCAACATCATTGTTACGCTGAATAATTGTTCATCTTTGGCTGCGGGACCATTTACTTTAGCCGATCCTTCCCAACCGGGGACACCTGTGGCCAATGTGAACAGCCCAGTTTGCAGCGGCACTACTTTATCATTTTCCGCAACTTCGGCAACGTCAGGCGTTAACTTTAACTGGACCGGTCCAAATAGTTATGTTGCTACGGGAGCTAATCAAAATATATTAAATTCTATTGTTGCAAATTCCGGAAATTATTTTGTGACAGCTTCACTTGCAGGATGTACATCTGCTCCGGCATCTGTAAATGTGCTGGTAAACCAAACACCTGCTATACCTGTTGCATCATCCAACTCTCCTGTTTGTTCTGGAAATAATGTAACGCTTTCTGCCAACTCATCTTTTGCTGGGGGTAATTGGTCGTGGACGGGACCTAACGGTTTTACGGCAACTACACAAAATACAGGAATCACGTCGGCTTCAACAGCGGCTTCCGGAATGTATATAGTAAATGTTACCAATCCTACAGGCAATTGTGCTTCATTGCCTGCAACAGTAACGGTTACCGTAAATAATACGCCTGTACTTTCTACGGTAGCATCAACAAATCCAAACCTGTGTGCAACGGCTACAGGAAGCATCAGTATTGGGACGTTGTTGCCCAACACCACTTACCAGGTAAATTATACATTCAACACTTCACCTGTAAATATTTCCGTGGCTACAGATGCCACCGGTTTATTAGTTATTCCAAATTTAGTTTCCGGTACCTATAATAATATCAACGTAACCTTAATGAATTGTATTTCAAATGCATTAGGACCTGTGTTGTTGTCGGATCCCAACCCACCTGCTGCACCCACTGCAGCTCCTCACGGCGCTATATGTGCAGGAAATACTTTGTCGCTTACAGCATCTACCACATCAACCGGAATAGCCACGTATAACTGGACCGGGCCGAATGGCTTTAGCAGCACATCACAAAATCCAACTATTCCAAATATTACCGTTACAGGAACTGGAACTTATTTTGTAAATGTTCAGATTAACAATTGCACCTCTCCGTCTACCGCCGTAAATGTGCTTGTAAATCCAACACCTGCACTTCCGGTTATAAACAGCAATACGCCGGTATGTACAGATAGTACATTGAATTTAACCGCCACTACTTCCTTCACCGGAAATGTAACCTGGCAATGGACAGGGCCAAATGGTTTTTCAAGTACACAGAATAATCCTTCCATACCAAATATTAACCTGGCAGCAAACGGTGTGTATACTGTTTTGGTAACGTCTGTTACAGGTTTATGTCCTTCTGCTACAGCAACACATAACGTAATAATAATTGCAACACCCATAATAACATCCGTTGTTCCTGTGAATCCATCTGCTTGTTCTTCCAGCACAGGATCAATTAGTTTGAATGGGTTGACACCAAATGCACTATATACATTAAATTATTTATTCAATGGAAATCCTGTTACAGCAAGCATTACAGCGAATGGTGCCGGATCTGTAATCATCAATAATCTTATAGCAGGATCTTATACAAATATCAGTGTTACAGGAAACGGATGTAAATCTGCCATTGCTTCACCGGTAACTTTAACCGATCCTAATCCGCCCACAACGCCTGTTGCAGGATCCAATACACCAATATGTTCCGGCAATAATATTACCTTGAATGCGTCCAGTACAAGCCAGGGCATTATTAACTTTAACTGGACCGGACCAGCAGGGTTCAACAGTGGTTTACAAAATCCTACCATCATTTCTGCAACATCGGTTAATGCCGGATGGTATTATGTGAGTGTAACAATCAATAATTGCCAATCATTAAAAGATTCTATTTTAGTGGTAATTAATCCACTTGCAGCAATTCCTGCCGTTATCAACCCGGTAGAATATTGTATTGGCACGAGCTCAACTCCTTTAACTGCAACGGCATTGCCCTCACATACTTTAAACTGGTACACGGTTGCAACGGGAGGAACACCATTATCCTCAGCGCCTGTTCCTTCTACATCGGTGGCAGGAACAACCAACTATTTTGTTAGCCAGATTACACCATTAGGTTGTGAAGGAAGCCGTTCACCGGTAAATGTGATTATTCATCCCGATGCCTATGCATTGTTTATACCAACCGATACAACAAAATGTCCTCCGTTCAATATCAACCCTGCCATCGTAGGATTACAACCATTTCCATTGATGAATGGAACGTATAACTGGTATGCTAATGGAGTATTATTAGGATCGGGAACAACTTTTCCTGGTTATATAATTGCCAATGCAAATGATTCTGTAAGAATAAAATTAGAAACAATTTCATTATTTGGTTGTAAATCTGATAGTATTAGCCAGATGTTTTATACGTATAAAATTCCCGCTCCTACTTTTATAAAATCATCTGCCGGAGGCTGTGGACCAATGACCATATCCTTTACTAATACTACCGGCGATATAAATTTATATAATTATTTATGGGATTTCGGCAATGGCCAGACGTCTTCATCAGTTCAGCCGTTCCCTGTAACTTTTGCCACAAATCCGAATTTTGGAGATACGGTATATGTGATCAAATTGAAAGTATTTTCCGTTTGTGATACATTGGTTTTTACAGATTCTGTAAGAATAAAATCGAAACCAAAGGCCTTATTCACGCCTTCCCGAACAACAGGATGTTCACCAATGCAGGTAGTATTTACCAATAATTCTCTCGGATTAAATAATACGTATTTCTGGGATTTTGGTGATGGCACCACCAATGTTACCACTTCCCTTGCTTTACAAAGCCATTTATATACTACAGGTGTTGTGGATACCTTTTACGTAAAACTGGTTGTGGTAAATGAATGCGGAAGTGATTCGATCATCTATAACATCATTGCCAGTCCGAATAACATACGCCTCAATTTTTCTGTGAATGGAACACAACAGGCAGGTTGTGCACCACATACGGTGGCATTTATTAATAATACTTTTGGTGCTACTTCTTTTCAATGGGATTTTGGGGATGGGAATATTTTAAGCACTATTTCAGGAATAGATACGATATACCACACCTATCTTACACCGGGCAGTTTTACTGTTTCTATGAAAGCCATAAACAGTTGCACTGATACGATCGCGTATAAAACTATCAATGTGTATCCAAAACCCGCGGCCCTATTCACGGCAACACCATTAAATATTTGTATCGGACAATCGGTTCAGTTTAATAATAATTCAACAAATGCCAACTCTTACCTTTGGCAATTTGGAGACGGCAATACATCTACGTTGGTATCGCCTTCTCATGTTTTCAACATTGCCAATACCTATACGGTAACTTTAATTGCCTACCGAACCAATCCTGGCGGAACTGTTTGTGTAGATACTGCCCGAAACATTATTAACGTTGTAAATACCTTACCAGGCACCATCTCTGTTTCCGGATCCACATCACCCTGTGCTCCTTTCACGGTTACCTTTGTCAACCGCGATCGCCCATCCAGTTTAGTGACCTGGAATTTTGGAGATGGAAATTTCGCAACAGGTGATAGTGTAGTACATACTTATACAACATCAGGATCTTTTACCATGAATGTCTCCGTAACAGCTCCGGGTGGCTGTATATATAACAGTTCTGCGGTGATTGCTGTTAATGGACCTTCCGGAACACTGGCATATAATACGGGATATACCTGTTTCCCTACACCAGTTCGTTTTGATGCATCCGCTGTTAATACAAATAATTATCAGTGGAATTTTGGAGATGGAAATTCACAAAACACTTCTATAGGAACTGTATTCCATAATTATAATAGTCCTGGTGTGTATATACCTTCTGTCATTTTACAAAATACAGGTGGTTGTAATTATCCCGTTCAAGGATTGGATACTGTTAGAGTAGACAAGGTGGACGCAGGTTTCAGCTGGAGTATGCAAAATAATTGTGGTTCTACAACGGTAACATTCACAGATACTTCGTTCATTTATTTTGGAACAGCACAAACCACGTGGAATTTCGGTGATGGTGGTACAGCAACAGGTGCCGTTGTAACGCATACATATTTATCTGGGGGAAATTATTCAGTAACTATGGTGGTAACGGGTAACAGCGGCTGTACTAAAACAATCAATACTTTTATTCCGGTTGTGGTGCATGAAATACCAAATATTTCTATAACAGCAGATCTGGTAAGGTGTGCGAATGAACCTGTACTGTTCAGCAGTAATATTTCTTCTTCAGATCCTATTAATTTTATCCGGTGGACAATTTCTAACGGAGCCACAGGCAGCGGACCAACATTCAATTATGTTTTTACTACCGCAGGTATGTATACCGTGGAATTAATTACATCTACAACATTTGGTTGTACAGATACTGCAAGACATACCATTCAAATTAATCCTGTTCCGTTAATGACAGCCAGTAATTCTGTGACAATATGTTTAGGAAGTTCCGCACAATTAAATGCATCGGGTGCTCCTTCCTATAATTGGACACCCACCAATGGATTAAGCTGCACAACTTGTTCAAACCCGGTTGCTTCACCAACTGCTACAACTCCTTACGTTGTTACCGGAACAAATAGTTTTGGATGCAATACGAATATCAATATTGTGGTTACGGTGATTCAACCGATTGATATGACAGTATCTCCGGATGACAGCATTTGTATAGGACAATCCATTAACTTATTGGCAAGCGGTGCAACATCCTATGTTTGGTCGCCTGCTACAGGTTTAAATAATGCCAGCATTTCAAATCCGGTTGCTAATCCATTAGTAACAACTATTTACAGAGTTGTTGGATATGATGGTTTTAATTGTTTTACAGATACTGCTTTTGTGATTGTAGGCATTGGTTTATATCCTGCTATAAGTTTAGGATCCGACAAAACTTTAGCAACCGGCACGCAACTTCCTTTATCATCAACCGTTACAAACGGACCGTTGGTGATGTGGAACTGGTCGCCTTCCATCAATTTAAATTGCGATGATTGTTCCTTACCGATAGCAACCGTAAGAAATGATATTACTTATATCCTGGAAGGAACAACAGCCTTTGGTTGCTCGGCCCGTGATACTATTAAAATAAAAACATTTTGTAAAGATGCCCAGGTATTTATTCCCAATGCATTTACACCGGATGGAGATGGTATAAATGATTACCTGACTGTAAGAGGAAGTGGAATTGCCTCTGTAAAATCATTCCGCATTTTTAATCGTTGGGGAGAATTGGTTTTTGAAAAAAATAATTTTTCGCCTAATAATGATTTATATGGATGGAATGGTAAAATAAAAGGCAAACCAAATCCGCCGGATGTTTTTGTGTATACAGCCGAAGTTATATGCGATAATGGAACATTATTTACTTATAAAGGAAACACCTCAATCATTAAATAATATGAGAAAGTTATTCACTGCTATTTTGTTGCTGCAGGTATGTACTTCCCTCGCGCAGGATATTAATTTTTCACAATTCTATGAATTGCCATTGTTACGTAATCCGTCTCTTGCCGGTTTATATAAAGGCGATTACAGAATTACAGGTGCCTACCGCAATCAATGGGCAAGTGTATCTACTCCTTTTATCTCCCAGGCGTTGGGTGTGGAAACTAAATTTTCATTGGGAGAAAATAGCGACAACTATATTGCTCTTGGACTTCAGATTACGAATGACATGGCAGGAGATTCTAAATTAGGAAGAACTCAATTTTTACCGGTACTCACTTTTCATAAATCTCTGAGTGAAGAAAAAGACAGTTATCTTTCTCTGGGATTTATGGGAGGCCCTGTGCAACAAAGATTTGATCCGACACAATTAAAATTTGGTGACCAGTTTCAGAACGGATCTTACAGCGAAACCAATCCCACACAACAGATATTCTCGAATACCAACATCACTTATTTAGATGCTTCGGTGGGGTTGAATTTCAGCAGCACCATCACTGAACATACAAATTATTATATCGGTGCTTCCTATTTTCATTTCAATCAACCAAAAGTTGCCTTTGATAAAACCATGGATGTTCGGTTAAATAAAAAAATAATGCTGAACGCCGGTTTGTTATTTCCGGTAAGTGATTATCATAAAATGATTCTGTATGCTGATTATTTCAAGCAAGGCGGCAGCAACCAGATGCAGGGCGGATTTATGTTTAAATATGATCTGATACAGGAAGATGAAGAAGAAAGCATGTATTTTAATATTGGAAGTTTTATCAGGTGGAACGATGCTATAATTCCTGTTGTTAAATTAGATATGTATAAAGTGGGTCTCGGATTTACGTATGACGTGAATATTTCGAAACTTAAAGCGGCTTCTCAATCGAGAGGGGGATTTGAAGTTTCCTTATCTTATCGCAATTATTTGAATATTGGAAATAGTTCGATGAGTAAAGTTCGATGCCCGGTTGCATTCTAATATACAATAAAAAACCCCGCAAATAACGGGGTAATTGGTAAGATAAGGAAGGTTTGTTCATTAGGGGAAATACCGTTTTGCAGAATCAGATGTACAATAATACAAAGTTTATTATTTGAGATTTCAACATTTTATATACATTTTTTATAAACGATTGTTTTATTTTTTATAAAAAAGGATTCAATTTTATCAGAAGAAGATTGAATTTTTAGTTTGATTGAAGAGTATAAATTTTAAAAAGCAACTTGTTAACCCATGTGAAAATTGCCATCATGACACATTTTTGAGAGGTCCTACAAAGTATTTGTGGGGAAAATGGGTCAATCCGGGTAAAAATGCAGGAATTTTTCCATTTCACCGTCTTTATTTAATTCATATTGAATTCCTGCATTAAAGCATTTTTTAAGAACAAGGTTTACAGCCTCATCAGATGCTAAACAAAAAAAATCAATCACATCCTGCGGATATATAAATTTTACAAAACTAATCCCGTCTTTATTTATTTTTTCAGGCAGTTCCACTTTAAGTAATTCAGCATTTGTTTTCATCGCTAACTTTACAGATTATGTTTCTAAAAACAAGCCATAAAATGGTAAATTCAGTATAATTGAGGTTAGTTTTGACAGAACATGTATAAGTTTTATATATTTATACATTAGTCTTTATTTTTCAACTGATTTGATGACCGAAATAGATTTGCAAAAAGCTGAGGCACGCGTAAGAGAGAAACTTCATCAACTTGATCCAGCACTAACTTACCATTGCCTTAACCATACTTTTGATGTTTTAGAGCAATGTCTTAGAATTGCAGAGGCAGA
This sequence comes from Ferruginibacter sp., assembly GCA_046593675.1. GTDB lineage: Bacteria > Bacteroidota > Bacteroidia > Chitinophagales > Chitinophagaceae > Ferruginibacter. The sequence continues at coordinate 1,363 of JBKJSZ010000416.1, read as the reverse complement.
AGGCATTACCAATACATCAGATCTGAAAAATCTGCGCTTAGCGGCATTGTATCATGACACCGGTTTTTTACAGACCTATAAAAATCATGAACAAAAAGGTTGCGAAATATTTCTGAATGATACTTTGGATATGGAACTTTCAGAGGAGGATAAAGATATGATTCAGGCATTGATCATGAGCACAAAATTGCCCCAGGAACCAAAAACTTTATTACAGAGAATTATTTGTGATGCAGATCTGGACTATTTAGGAAGAAATGATTTTTTTACGATTGCAGATAATCTGCGAAAAGAATTCTTACATTTCCAGGTAGTAGCCAATGATGAAGACTGGCATAATCTGCAATTAAAATTTCTGACAACACATTCGTATCATACACAATCCTCTGCTTTGCTGCGTCAGCCTGAAAAGCAAAAACATCTGAAGGTGATCATGAATGTGTGATCGCTTTTTTCATTTCTACGGTAATGCGATCCTGTTCCCGTAACCTCTTACAAAGCGTACGCAAAATCCCCCGTAAAATATCTGTACTGGTAGCCACTACATCATAAAATGGTTCCTGCTCTATTTTAAGGAAAATACAATCTGATAAAGTTGTCACACTTGCAGACCTGGCTTCTGAATCCAGTAAAGAGAGTTCACCGAATATTTCATTCTCCGATAATACGGCCAATTGATGTTCTTCGTCATGAACGGAAATTTTTCCGGTATAAATGAAATACATGCAATTTCCCTGCTCTCCTTTTTTGAATAACGTTGTATTTTTTCCGACATGACTTTCTGTGCATATCGAAGCAATGTCCATTAGGTCCGATTCGCTGCAGCCTTTAAATATGTCAGAATTCTTCAGTAACAGAATTTTTTCTATGATCAGCATAATTCTTTGTATTCATTTCATTTAAAACAAATTCCCGGGTTTCCTTCAAAATGTGATTATCATCCTCTACTGCAAGCTCCTTCAATTTATTCAATACATGCAATTCATCGGTTTTCCAACTGCAGTAAATGCAGATGGCTTTCGTCCAGGCATTGTACAGCACTACATCCTTGTATAATACTTTTCTGAAAAATTCACCTTTCACGCTTTTTGAAGCTAATGTAGCTTGAGGATCCAAAACAAATTCAAAAAGATGATTGATATCTTTTCCTATCTTTTTCGGCAATACCAGGTCAAGCATTTCCATGGCATGATAGATCTTACTGTGATGATTAAGCTGTAACAATTCCAATACACGGTTCACTTCTTTTTTATCATACAATAAACTGCATATTTTCAATGATGAAACGAGATGGTCATTAATTTCATTGCAAACTGAATTCAACACAATTTCTTTAAAATGTCCGTCCTGTATGAGCTTCAAG
>JBKJSZ010000249.1:0-14981 GCA_046593675.1 Ferruginibacter sp. | reverse complement strand
GTAGCATTCACCTGCCAGTATGCAATTTGTTTCCCGTCTGGGCTCCACCTGAATCCATCCCGACAACCAAATTCTTCTTCATACACCCAATCAAAAGTTCCATTGATCATTTTTCTTGAACCGTCATTGGTAAGTTTTCTTGGATTTCCTGCAGACAGATCTTCTATAAAAATATTATGTTCACTTACATAAGCAACATTTCTTCCATCAGGAGAAAATTTTGTAAACATGAGGGATTGGGATGGCAATCCTTTTCCAACCTGCTGTAATTTGGAACTGAGTATATTATAAACCCAATAATCGCCACGGGTTTTATAACGCCAGACTTTAGCCGTATTTGTAAACAACAACAACTTTGTTTTATCATTTGAAAAATTGAAAGACTGTATCTTAAGTGATGTATTTCCCGGAGGAGTTAAAGCTTCTTTGTTTATAACAATAGTTTCCTGATCGGTTTTTGGATCTGTCTTAATAATGTTACCATTTTTCTCAGACAGAATCATTCCATCAGAAGTCCAGTTCAAACCACGTTGCTGAGCGCTCAAAACATTGGAACAGATAACGATGATAAGTATATATATAATCCTTTGCATGTTTATTATTTAAGCACTAAAAATAAGTAAAAGCTGTTTCACTACGTGCAAATGAAAGTTGAGATGATAACGGTAATTTTACAGTGCATGGAAAAAGAAAAATTGAGGGTTGATAAATATCTCTGGGCGATCCGATTGTTCAAAACCAGGGCATTGGCTGCAGAAGCTTGTGAAAAAAATAAAGTGCGGCTCAATGCAAATCCGGTAAAGGCAGCTAAAAATGTACATATTGATGATGAGTTTGAAGTAAAAACGGAAGCCCGTAAATGGATAATAAAAGTTACGGGATTATTATATACCCGTGTGCAATATGTGGAAGCTGTTAAATATTATATTGATCTTACACCGGCAGAAGAATTAATTAAAGATTCATTCCAGGGTTCTTCTTTTCATACCGGGAAAAGATTGAGTAAAGTAGGACGTCCTACAAAAAAAGAAAAAAGAAAAATGGATGATTTTTTTGGAAAGGAAGAAAATCCTGAAAGTTAAATATCATAATTAATTATTATGCAGATCGATATTATTTCTGTTGTTCCGGATCTTTTAAATTCTCCTTTTGCTCATTCAATTTTGAAAAGAGCTGCAGAAAGAGATTTATTAAAGGTAAATGTGATCAACCTACGTGATTATACAACCTATGCTCGGGCACAGGTAGATGATTATGCATTTGGTGGAGGCGCCGGAATGGTTTTGATGATCGAACCTTTAGTAAACGCTATTGAAACATTGAAAGAAAAAACCATGTATGATGAGATTATTTATCTCACACCTGATGGCGACACTTTCAACCAGCAAATGGCCAATAAATTATCAACCGGAAAAAACCTGATGATGATATGCGGACATTATAAAGGAATCGACCAGCGTGTTCGGGATCATTTTATAACTATGGAAATTTCTATCGGCGATTATGTTTTAAGTGGTGGTGAACTAGCCGCTGCGGTATTAACGGATGCCATCGGAAGGTTGATTCCCGGTGTATTGAATGATGAAAGTTCTGCGCTTACAGATTCTTTTCAGGATAATTTATTAGCGCCGCCTGTTTATACAAGGCCGGAAAATTACAGAGGCTGGACAATCCCAGACGTGTTGAAAAGCGGCAATCATAAACTCATTGACGAATGGCGGTATGAACAATCTGTTGAACGCACCAAAGAAAGAAGACCGGATTTGTTGAAATAATTATTTAATGATTACGGCAGTGCCGCACGTATCGGGTAAAGGCAGGCAACTGATCTCATTTTCTTTACAGAATTTTTCTACTGCAGATCTCGCACCTTTATACAAATCATTATTATAATCATGTATAAAAATATATCCGCCTTTACTCATCCTGGGATAGAAATATGTAAGGCCATTATAAATAGGGTCAAATAAATCGGTATCTAAACTTACAAAACAGAATGTTTCATTTAAACCGGCAGCAGTTTCCGGGAAATAGCCTTTCCTGATGACGCATTTATCTCGGAAAGGCATGATCTCCAAAACTTTTTCTACAGATGTTTGTGAAAAATCCTGTTCTCCGGAAGAAAAGCCCCGGTTAACTTCTGTGGAAATATCTTTCTCATCAAAACCCAGGAATGTATCAAATAAATACAATGTACGTTCCGGAAAATACTGATTGATAAAACGTGCAAATTTTCCTTTATATACGCCTACTTCAGCAACGGCACCCGCCATATTTTTTTTACTGATCTCATACGCTGCAAGCTCTAAGGTTGATAACCTGATATAGTCCAAATAATTACGGTTAACATCCCTTTTTCTTGTTAAATAATTCAACGAATGCGTAAGATACGTATGGTGCTTATTTATGAATTTACCTGTAACAAGATTAATTGCCTGTAGCCACTTCATATTGATCAATTAAAAAGCCCCTTTTAGAAAGGGGCTTTAAATATACGTTGTTGTTATTAAATATTAATTGGTGAACAAAGTTTCAGGAAGCGCCACGTTAGTTTCAACTGTATCAAACACTATAGTTCCCTGTGGGCTGTTTAAGGTATACGCAAACCAGTAACCATCTTTATTTTGTTTGTAATCTGTATAAGTTGTTACATTTTCCATCTCTTGTCCATTCGCACTCTTCTTAGAAATTGTTTTTACTAAACGGCTGGTAGCCACATCAATGAAAAATGTTCTATTTTCTCCATTCGGATAAGTAATATCTAATTTATACGCTTCGGCATTATCTAACTTCTCCTTTCCTGCAAATGAGATCTTATAACCTTTGTTTTTATAATCAAACAATGAACCCTGCACATCATATTCATTCACTACACTTTTAAAAGCTTCTGCAGGCATTTCTTCCGGAGCCGTTTGTCCCATTACCGGCATGAACATATAGGCTTTTGATAAATTTCCTAATTGATAGTTGGAACTTCCCATTATCTCCATATCCAGCCGCATTCCTTTCATATGTAATTTTGAAAACACCATGGCCACATCAACGCCCTGCGTACTCATGCTTCCGGTCATTTTCACAGAATTCAAAGATTGTAATTTTTCCTTTCCACCCATTGCTTTTGTGTATGAATCTGCGATTTCGTCAACGGTTTGTGCAGATACAAAAGAAACCGTGATGGCAAGCGCAACAAAAGCAGATAATAATTTTTTCATTTTTTACTTTTTATTTTTGATGTATTAAGAAACAAAAATAGGATACATTTTTTTCAATTTTGCACCTTTTAACGATAACTTCATCCGCTTATACCAAATAAATGACATTTCATATTACAGGAAACATAGTTGACATATCCGCACAAAAAATATTTTTCGGAAAAATATACATAGAAAACAAGCGTATTTCATCTATTGAGAAAATAAGTGAAGCGCCGCAAAGTAATGCACCATTTATAACACCCGGTTTTGTGGATGCACATGTGCATGTGGAAAGTTCCATGCTGGTTCCTTCAGAATTTGCACGATTGGCAGTAGTACATGGTACTGTAGGAACGATCAGCGATCCACATGAAATTGCTAATGTATGTGGTCTGGAAGGTGTAAATTTTATGATTGAGAATGGAAAGAAAGTGCCGTTCAAATTTAATTTCGGGGCGCCCAGTTGTGTTCCGGCTACCATTTTTGAAACGGCAGGTGATGCATTACATGCAGAAGATGTTGATGCACTTCTTGCACGACCGGAAATTTTATACCTGAGTGAAATGATGAATTTCCCCGGAGTTTTATTCCATGATGAGGAAGTAATGAAAAAAATTGCTTCTGCAAAAAAATACCACAAACCCGTTGACGGTCATGCGCCCGGTTTAAGAGGAGCAGATGCAAAAAAATATATTGAGGCTGGCATCAGTACAGATCATGAATGTTTCACTGCAGAAGAAGCGCTTGACAAACTTAACTATGGAATGAAAATCCTGATAAGAGAAGGAAGTGCCGCCAAAAATTTTGAAGCCCTTATAGAATTGGTGAATGAACATTATGAAAATATGATGTTTTGTTCTGATGATAAACATCCTGACAGCCTCGCAGAAAATCATATTAATAAACTATGTAGCAGAGCCGTTAAAAAAGGTATTGATATATGTAAAATATTACAGGTAGCCTGTGTTAACCCCGTGAAACATTATAAATTGGATATCGGTTTACTACAACCCGGCGATCCGGCTGATTTTATCTTGCTCAAAGACTTACACAATTTCGAAGTATTGGAAACGTATATCAATGGTGAACTCGTTGCAAAGGATGGAAAAAGTTTTATACAAAGAGTTCCTTTTGACATCATCAATAAATTTGATTGCAGGGAGATATCTGCAGAAGAGCTTATATACAAAGCAAATTCTGAAAACGAAACCATCTCTGTGATTGGTGCCTTAGACGGGCAGTTAATTACAGAAAAAATACATTACCAAACCAACACAGAAAATGGAAATGTAATCTCTAATGTAGAAGATGATGTTTTAAAAATTGTAGTGATCAATCGTTATTTCCCTGCGAAACCCGCCATCGCTTTTATTAAAAATTTCGGATTGAAAAAAGGTGCCATTGCTTCTTCAGTGGCCCATGACAGTCATAATATTGTTTCCATTGGAGTAGATGATGAAAGCCTGGCAAAAGCTATAAACCTTGTTATAAAAGAACGTGGCGGTGTTGCCGCTGCTTGTGAGGAAAATGAAAAAATTCTATCACTGCCCGTAGCTGGATTAATGAGTGATAAAGATGGATATGATGTTGCCGCTGCTTACACGGATATCGATCAATATGTAAAAAAATCTTTAGGCAGTACACTTGGATCACCCTTCATGACTTTATCATTTATGGCATTACTGGTAATACCACATGTAAAGTTGAGTGACAAAGGACTATTTGATGGAGACAGTTTTAGTTTTATCAGCAATTAATATTTTGCACCTGTAACTGTAATAGAAATACTGTCTGATCCTTTCGGAGCAAAATATTTGCTTTTAAAGGAAGCAGAAGATCCCGGATTTATATTTTCAAAAACCATCTCATCATCCTGCTCCAGCAATGCACCTGTTTTGCTGTAAAAGGAGAGCCTGATACTGATATCTTTGAAGGAAACTATTTTGGCGTTATTCTGAATTTTGCCTCTTATAATAGTTTGTTTTAAAAAATTCTTCTTACTGCTGCTTGTAGCAATTAAAAATTTTGCCGGGGTTTTTTGTTCTATCTGTTCCAGCGTAAGTTTTCCTTTCTCATATTTATCTTCTGTTTTAATATCATATTTGGTTTCACTGTCGCAGGCATACAACAAACATGTTATAATTAAGAGGGAGAGAATTTTTTTCATAGTTTACATTTAAGTGCTAAAATTAAGCATTCCTTCAGGAGCTAATTAATAATGAGAACCAAAAAATATATTATAGTTTTGCGACAGACATAACCTGTAAATCCTCATGGTAAAAAATCTCAGCGCACAGCATTCATTGGTTAGCAATTGGGTAAGTGAATTAAGAGACATAAACGTACAGCAGGATCGTATGCGTTTTCGCAGGAACCTGGAAAGGATTGCAGAGGTAATAGGTTATGAGATCAGCAAACAAATGGAAACAGAGGAGAAAGAAATCACTACTCCTATGGGAACTGCAACATGTAAAGTGCTGAAACACCAACCTGTACTGGCAACAATTTTAAGAGCAGGGCTTGCCATGCACAACGGGCTATTAAGTTATTTTGACAAAGGCGATAATGCATTTTTAAGTGCCTACCGGAAACATCATGCAGATGGAACTTTTGAGATCAGGCTCGAGTATATGAGTTGCCCGGATATAGAAAACCGCATTGTTATTATTAGTGATCCAATGCTTGCTACCGGATCTTCACTGGTAAAATCTATACAGTATTTAAAAGAAGAAGGAAACATTAAAGAACTTCATATTGCCTGTGCGATCGCCTGCACAGTAGGAATTGAATATGTTCGCAGAGCTGAACCTTCTGCAACCATCTGGTGTGGCGCAATAGACGATGAAATTACTGCAAAAGGATATATTGTTCCGGGTTTAGGAGATGCCGGAGACCTTGCGTATGGCGTAAAAATGCAAAGCTGATCATATATCGGACTTATGTGTTAATTTTTCTAATATTTGATCATTTTCCATTGAAATTGTTGCTGCAATACCTTATTTCAGTGCAGCATTTAGCCGTATTATCTTATCTTTATTACAGATTATAACTCAAAATGAGAAAATTACTTTTACTTTTAATTATCACCTGTTCCATCATTTCTGCAAAGGCACAGGATCCGCATTTTTCTCAATTTTTTGCTTCTCCCTTAACCTTGAATCCTGCATTTACGGGCAAGTTCGACGGTATCTGGAGATTGGCGGCAAATCATAGAGACCAATGGCCTTCCATTCCCAAAGCTTATGTTACCACAAGTGCATCCATAGATTTTCCGATCATGAAAAGTAAAATCGCTGAAGGTGATGTTTTTGGTGTGGGAATTTCAGGCGTTTCAGATGCCAGCGCCAACAGCCAGTTGAAATTAAATTATGGTTCTTTGTCCCTTTCCTATCATAAAGCTTTAGATGAAAACGGATATAATACAATCGGAGCAGGTTTTCAGGGAACGTATAGTAGTATGACATTGGATATTTCCAAACTCACTTTTGAAAGTATGCTTACGCAAAACGGATTCACCGGGGCATCAGGAGAAGTTTTAAACAATGGAAATAACCAGAGCTATATTGATATGAATGCCGGATTATTATTTTCGGGTTCCACAAATGGCGTAAATAATTATTACCTCGGTGTATCCATGTATCATATTAATCGTCCTAAAGTAAGTTTTAAAGATAATAACTGGTATCTAACGGGACGTGTTACGGTTCATGGTGGAGGTTCTTTTCCTATAACGGAGACTGTAAGTCTGAACGGTTCCATTATCCATCAACGTCAAAATAAAGCAAGCGAAACCATGATAGGCGCCGCATTAAATTTAGGTGCAGGTCAGGATGCAGAAAAACCAACCAGTGTATATATCGGATCATGGATGCGTTTAAATGATGCGATCATTCCATATATCGGACTGGAATTTGGTGGTTTAAGAATTGGCGCAAGCTATGATGTTAATATAAGCAGCCTAAAAGCGGCAACAGGTAATCGTGGTGGTTCAGAAATTTCTATCATCTACATAAAAAAACCTGTAGAAGTAAAGGGAATTCCTTGTCCGAAATTCTAATTATAAGGACGACCGCTTACATTTTTATTTCCTTTTATATAAAACCGATACGGTAAAAGTCCATCTGCACCCGCACTTTCCACTCCTATTCTTTTACTGATACCGATCATTTCTTCTGTAACGATATATCCATCATCAAACACAGAAATATTTTTTGAATTCAACAATTCACCAGAATGTTTTTTATGAATGCCTAAGGAACGGCCCACATTTCCTGGCCCTTTGGTTAAAGTAGGGTCCAACATTTTTTTTCCTGATCTTTCAATCATCAGTTCTATACCTGATATAGGATCAAGTGCACGTATCAAAACTGCATCCGGAATATTTTTTTTATTGGTAACAATATTCATCATCTGGTGCATGCCATAACATATATACACATACGCTATTCCTGCCTGAGCATACATATGTTCGTTTTTTGGCGAACGTCTGCCATTGAATGAATGAGAGGCTTTATCAATGTTAGCCACATAAGCTTCTGTTTCAACAATTCTTCCGCTGGTAATCCTCTTATCAAAATCTGTCAGAAGAATTTTTCCTAATAATTCCTTAGCGATCAATACAACATCATCGCGGTCAAAAAAATGCAATGGTAATTTTTTCAGATTTTTTTTCATAACTCAATATGGCATGCAAATAAAGTGCTTCCAAATGTTTTACTAACTTTAAGCGAATTTACTAATGCTTAAAGAAATCATCATAGCGTTTCAATCGTATTATGAAGCACATCGCTTTATCGTGAAAAATCGTTTATGGAAATGGATATTCATACCCGGTTTATTGTATGCTGTACTTTTTGTGGCGGGTATTTATTTTTTCTGGTCATCCAGCAATGAAGTGATTAATTATATTTTAGTACAATCAGGCGTTAAAGGATGGCTCGATAAAATGCAGGAGAGCTGGCTGCATTATTTATTTATTGTTGGGCAGATCATAATGCAACTGATATTACTACTCGTTTATTTTTCGTTTTTCAAATTTTTATTTTTGATAATTGGGTCACCGGTGTTTGCTTATCTCAGTGAAAAAACTGAAAGTATTATGGAAGGAAGGGATTTTCCCATTAGTGTTCGACAATTACTTTTTGATATTGTGAGAGGAATACGCATTGCAATCCGTAATATTTTATGGCAGACAGTATATCTTATCACCATTTTATTATTGTCATTTATTCCTTTGATCGGATGGATCGCACCCTTGATTGCCTTATTTATTGAATGTTATTATTTCGGATTTTCGATGCTGGATTACAGCAGTGAAAGAAATAAACTCAGTTATCAGCAAAGCATCCATTTTATTGGTCATCATAAAGGTTTGGCAATCGGAAATGGTATGGTATATTATATTATGCATCTGATTCCGGTGATTGGATGGTTATTTGCGCCAAGCTATGCCGTTGTAGCTGCCACATTAAGTATTATTTCTGCTAAAAAAAACCAGGTGATTATCACAACATGAGTACGGTTTATTTAATTCCATCATTTTTAGATGAAGATGCATCCGATTGTATTCCTGCATATTTATTGGATGCTGTAAAAAAATGCCAGGTAATTTTCGCAGAAAATGAAAGAACCACCCGCAGGTTTTTAAAATCGCTGGACCGCGATATTGTTATTGATGATTTTGAGTGGTTCACCATTCATAAAACGGAAGATCAGGAAGCTGAAAATTTCAGATTAAAAATAAAAGAAGGAAAAAATATTGGGATCATCAGTGAAGCCGGATGTCCGGGGATTGCCGATCCGGGACAATCTTTAATTGCTATTGCACAACAATTGAAATGCCATGTTCAGCCTTTAGTTGGACCCAGCAGCATTTTATTAGCATTAATGGCAAGCGGTTTCAATGGTCAGCAATTTGAATTTGTTGGTTATTTACCAGTAGATACAAATGAAAGAGAAAATAAATTAAAAGTACTGGAACAACATTCCTTTAAAAACCACAGTACAAAAATATTCATAGAAACTCCTTACCGGAATAATCAATTATTAGATTCAATTTTGAAATGCTGTAATGGAAATACAAAAATTTGTATTGGTATACATATCACAGGAAAGGAAGAATCAATAAAAACATTAACGGTAAATGATTGGAAAAAACAAAAACCAGAACTGCATAAAAAGCCGGCGATTTTTTTAATGTATGCAACCTGATCAGCGTTCCATTGGCGTTTTGCGAATGATCTTGTCTACAATATACCGGGTGAAACCGCGCCAGGCAACGGTATTTTTATATTCTTTATAATGAAGATCAAAATACTGTCCGCTGTTATTCATTAAAGTGTCTGCAATACTTTTATCCACAACAGAAAATTCAAATTCGTACGATTGAACACCTCCTGTATTTCTGGAGCGGAAGCCTGATTGAATGAGTTTCCCTTCATACGTTTTGAAAATATTTCCTTTTTTAACGAGGTAATTTAGTTCGCCTGATTTTACACCTTCGCCAAATACATAAAAGTATTTCCACCAGATCATAATTCCGGCAATAAATAACAAAGCCAGTAGAATGATATAAATTATTTTACCCGTGCGTCTTGCTGTCTTTGGAAAATTATCTGCCATAAATATATTTATACTCTTAATATACCAATAATACCTTACATAAATTAAGGGTGAACCTTTCCCAATTACAAATGTTTTTAAAAAAGTATGGGCTTAAGTGTATCGGAAGTTAATCATTAAATTGCATGTAGAAACAACAATATGAACATAGCAATAGTTTGTTATCCAACGTTTGGTGGCAGTGGCGTTTTAGCAACAGAATTAGGGAAAGCGCTGGCGGACAAAGGGCATAATATTCATTTCATTACCTACCAGCAACCCGTGCGTTTAAGTGGATTTCATGCGAATATTTTTTACCATGAAGTTCGTGTTCCTACTTATCCACTATTTGATTTTCCACCTTATGAAACAGCATTGGCCAGTACCATGGTTGATGTGATCAACAATAATAATATTGACCTGCTGCACGTTCATTATGCCATTCCTCATGCATCTGCTGCATACATGGCAAAACAAATATTATCAAAACAGGGGAAAACTATTCCGGTCATAACCACTTTACACGGAACGGATATCACCTTGGTTGGGAGAGATAAAACATACAGCCCGGTTGTTACTTTTTCAATGGAAGAAAGTGATGTACTGACTGCTGTATCAGAAAATCTGAAGGAAGAAACGTATAAAAATTTTAATATTCAAAAACCTATCGAGGTCATTTATAATTTTGTAGATGTAAAAAGATTCCACAGAAAACCAGTGGATGCTTTCAAAAAATTAATAGCACCTAACGGAGAAAAGATTATCGTTCACGCTTCCAACTTCAGGAAAGTAAAAAGAGTTGATGATGTAGTGAAAATATTTCTTGAATTAAATAAAGTGATCCCATCCAAATTATTATTGATTGGCGATGGACCCGAAAGACCTTTTATAGAATCAATTACCCGCGACTGTAATGCGTGCGATGAAATTAAATTTTTAGGAAAGCAGGAACAAATGGAATCCATTTTACCCATCGCTGATTTATTTTTATTACCAAGTGAATATGAAAGTTTTGGTTTAGCCGCACTGGAAGCGATGGCCGCTGAAGTGCCTGTTATCTCTACCAACGCCGGCGGTTTACCGGAAATAAATATTGATGGGTATTGTGGTTTTATGAGTGATGTTGGTGATATCAAATCTATGAGCAGTAACGCAGTATTGATATTGAAAGATGAAGAAACGCATCATCAATTCAGAAAACATGCATTAAAACAGGCTCATAAATTTGATATACAAAATGTTGTTCCTTTGTATGAACAACTATATGAAAGAATGTTATTGTCATCTCCTGCGTAACCAACCTTCCGGATCGAAATTAGATTTCTCATTGCTCATATAAAAATCAATAGCGCCCACACCGTCGAAATCTGTCGCTACTCTTCCAATGGTTTGTCCTGTTGAAACATTTTGGCCTTTATGTACTGTTACACCTGAAAGATTACTGTACGTTGTAAAATAACGGCCGTGTTGAATGATCACCACCTGCATATCTTCCACAGCCACTACTGAAGTAACCTCACCATCGAATACACTTTTAACCGGTGTACCAATTTCAGAGGCAATAGTAACAGAAGTAACAACAATGGTGGTGCCGCTCGGCATTTTATTAGAACCATAATGCATCAGAACTGTTCCACGATCTACTGGCCACGGAAGACTACCTTTATTACGTTCGAAACTTGCGTTAAGTGCAACATTTTCTGGATTCAACAACACACTTTCCCCTGCCGGTTTAATAACTTTAGGTTTTGAGGGCGTAGTGGAAGTAGCTTTGGTTGGTGTAGTAGGCGAAGTACCTTTTGATTTTTCTTCTGCAAGCCTGCGTTTTTCTTCAATTGCCGCTTTTGCCATGGCTTCTTTACGGGCTTCTTCCATTGCTCTTTTGATAGCTGCGGCAATGGCTACCGTTACTTTTTTCATTTGCTTCTGCTTAGCTGCAATTTCTTTATTTAATGTTTTGCTTTGCTTCTGTAATTCTGCCAGAATCCGGTCCTTTTCTTTTTGTTGCTGCGCAAGAACCTGTAATTCTTTATTCTGAACCTGCAAGGCCTGGTTTTTTGTTTGCTTGGTAGATCCCAGCTCACTCATTCGTTTTCTGCGCATTTCCTGTGTACGCAAAATATTTTCCCCCTGAATTTCCCTGTAATTCCGGTAACTTTTTAAATAGGAAACTCTTCTGATCGCATCATTGAAACTGGAAGCAGAAAATATAAAATTCAGAAATTCATAATTAGTTCTGTTCTTGTAGGCATATACCATGCTCTTTGCATATTCACGTTTCAGAGTATCCAGTATTCTGTCATATTTATTTACATCTTTCTGAATACTATAAATGTTGTTGTTTAATCTTAAAAGGTCGCGGTTAATATTATCTATCATGCGGTCCTGAAGATTTACTTTTTGAGTAATCAGTCTATATTGAAGTGTATTTGTTTTTGTTTCTGCTTTATTTGCTTTTAATAATTTTTCTGTCTGCTCAATTTCTTTTTTTAATTGATTTCGCTGGCGTTCCAACGCTTCACGATCTGGTTGTGCAAATGAAATTATTACTAAAAGAGAAAGGGTTAAAGTAGCAAAGAGTTGCTTAATCATAGCCTGAATTTAACGGGTAAACAAAAATACAATTCAGCATGAACATTACATGCGATGCATTTACAAGTAACGATTATTTTGATTTATAATTTCTGGGGATATTAAAAGTCACAGATAATTCTTTGTTAAACTCCACTTGTTTAAATTTCATTTTAATATCTATTTTAGATTTTTCCGAGATTACAATATGGCGGGTGTTTGAAAAATTTTTACCATTTATGTTCTCATAATCTCCATAGGAAATGTCTGCTGTACGGTTCCTGTTAATATCCACATCATCCAGTTTACTATGCTGCAGAAATTTATTAGCTGCAGAAATCGTCATCAGGTGTTTAAAGAATTCGCCTATTGTTAAAATAGAAATATCCGTTTCATTTTTTTTCAATGAGCTGATACTATCAGTAAAAAAAACCGGGTTGCCGATCAATAAATTTTGTACAGTCGAAAAATCAAAAGGTATTTGTGTAACTTCTGTCAGGTAATCTATTGTTCGATATTGTACTTCCTTATCTTGTTTATTTAATAATATCACTTTATTTTTTTCAATGAGAATTCTATACACTTCAATATTCAAAAAAGTAGCCGATAAAGAAATCCATATCGAACTGTCTTTTATCATTTTTACAACAGCAATAAGATCCGGCTGTTTTCCTTTATCATTTTCAACATCCACTTTCACTTTTGCAGAAAAGGTTCTAAAATCAATAAATCCTTTTTTAAAATCATCCACCGTGGCATGCACCATAGATACAGAATCCTCGTATGATTTATTCAGTTTATTATAGGCCGTATCTCTCGGCGCAATTGCCGTACTCATCTTCCTGGTATTTCTGCAACTGCAGCTAAAAATGGTTAAGCCTATAATGATTAAAAAGTTCTTCATAAATTATTTTATTCCTGTATGCCCGAAACCCCCGTTTCCTCTTTCAGATGATTGTAATTCGTTAATAAATTCCAGATGGGCGTGTTCAACTTTTGCGATCACCATTTGAGCAATCCGGTCGTTATGTTGTAAAATTTGTGGTTCATGACTATGATTAATCAAAATCACTTTTATTTCACCTCGGTAATCACTGTCAATTGTACCCGGTGAATTTAAACAGGTGATGCCCTGCTTGATGGCCAATCCACTTCTCGGTCTGATCTGAGCTTCATATCCTTCTGGTAATTCAATAAATAAACCCGTTGGAATCAATTCACGTTCGCCTGGCAAAATTGTGACCGGATTCGGCAATGCGGCACGTATATCCATTCCCGCCGAACCGGCTGTAGCATAAGCTGGTTCATCACAACCGGAAATATTTTTTATTTTTAAAATCATCTTGAGAACGATATTGGATAGATGTGAAAAATTTTTACTAAGGTTTCTGTAAGAGGATGGTAGCGTAGGCAATTACCCCTTCTTCTCTTCCTACAAAACCCATTTTTTCAGTGGTAGTTGCTTTTATGGAAACATCCAGGGCACTGATGTTTAAAACTCCCGCAATTTTTTCCTGCATAGCGGCAACATAAGAAATAATTTTAGGTGATTGCAAACATAATGTGGTATCAATATTTACAACCTCGTATCCTTTGTCTTTGATTAGCTGATGACAACGATATAAAAGGTGCGAACTGTCTATGTCTTTGTATGCAGCTTCATTATCCGGAAAATGTTTACCTATGTCGCCAAGGCACAATGCTCCCAGCATAGCATCACAAATGGCATGTAATAGTACATCTGCATCACTATGTCCTAATGCACCTTTTGAATGAGGGATCTCCATACCGCCTAACATGAATTTACGGCCTTCTACTAACTGATGAAAATCTACACCTGATCCTATTCTATAACTCATTTTGTAAATATCGGGCTTGATGCAGGAATAAACAAAAAGCGCCCCATTATTGGAGCGCTTTTATCTTTATTTATAAGAATATTATTTAGCCATATCGAAAATAAGACCGAAACGAATTGTATTTGATAATGGATTACGGTTAGTACCGTTACCTGATGGTAATAAGTAAGAAAGATTAATTCCTAAAGAATTGTATTTCAAACCAGCACCGATTGTAAAAAATTTACGATTTCCTTTTTCAGGATTTTCGTAAAAATAACCTGCTCTGAAAGCAAATTGTTCTTTATACCAGTATTCTGCACCGATAGAAGCAGTAACCTCACGCAATTCACCGCCATTGTCTTCTGAATCTCCGAAAGAGCTAAACCAGCTGCTCACCACACCTTTTGTACGGTAGTCTTTCAGTTTTATGGAATAAGCGCTGTCCGTTAAGTTTCCCTGAGTTGGTGGAGTTGGAACCAATAATTTATTCAGATCAACCGCAAATGTCAATTTGTTATCAGCATCCAATACTTTAGTATAAGCAGCACCGATACCTAAATTTGCAGGGATATAATCTTTTTGAGTAGCATCATCCGTATAAGAAATTTTAGCTCCCAGATTGCTTAAAGTAGCACCCCAGTTTAAGCCTGCGCCATTTTCTTTAACTCCGCTGTGGAAGAAATGAAGATCAGCTGCAACAGAAGTTCCTGTTTTATAATTGGTACCATTTATATTTCCACTGGCTAATTGAGAATTGATGTACCGTACCGCAACG
>JBKJSZ010000321.1:0-2691 GCA_046593675.1 Ferruginibacter sp. | reverse complement strand
TCCTAATTCTATTAGGTACAGGCACTATAAATCTTACGAAAAACAGAATATATGATGTTACTTTAAATAACTCTTCATCATCAAATTTAGTAAGTGGTATTTCAAATCCTGCCAGTAATGCAGGACTTACCTTGAATATTGTCAACAATTTCATCAGTGATATAAAACATCCAATTGGTAGCGGTTCCGATATAGTTCGTGGTATAAGTTTATCAACTGCAGCGGCAACCTCAAATTATAATGTTTATTACAATACTATTTACCTCAATGCCACCAGTAACCAAACCAATTTTGGAACATCTGGTATGTACCATACTTCCAGTGCGACGGCAACATCGGGAGCTTTAACATTGAGAGATAATATCATAGTCAATAATTCCGTACCAAACGGAACCGGATTCAATGTAGCATTAAGAAGAAATTCTACGGCGGTTGCTAATTATGTGAATACTTCTAACAATAACGTGTTTTATGGAGGTATAGCAGCGGCCAGCAGACTGGTTTATTACGATGGAACGAACAGTGCACAAACGCTTGCGCAGTTGCAGGCTTTACTTACAAGTGAAACAGCGTCTTTTGTTACGCTTCCTGTATTTGTAAATACAGCTACCACACCTTACGATTTACATCTTGACATTACCAGTAATTGCGGTATTGATGGAGGAGGATCTCCTATCAGTGGCATAACAGATGATTATGATAATGATGTAAGAAATGTAACTACACCGGATATAGGTGCAGATGAATTCAATGGCAATCCCGGCGCTTTTGGAATTGGTGTATGGAGAGGTGTAAATGCAAACTGGAGCGATCCTATTAACTGGTGTGGAGTGGTACCTACTGCTACTACCAATGTAACTATAAATTCTGGTCGTCCGTTCGATCCTGTAATTGGTAGCACTACTACAGCTCTTTCTAATAATATTGTTATTTCCGGTGGCGCATCTCTTACTATAAATACAGGTGGAAGGTTATCTATGGGTGGAAATATGCAAAACAGCGGTACGCTTGCCAATAATGGACGAATCATTTTAAATGGTACGGTTGGTGATCAGGATTTTCCTGGCGTAACAGGAACTGTTTCTGTTATGGATACTTTGGAGATCAATAAAACCGCAAGTACGGGTCTTAATCTAAATAAAGCCATCCGTATTGGTAAAGCATTATTACCAACTACAGGAAAAATATTCCTGAATAATTTTAATATCACCATAACTTCAAATGTAAACATTACCGCTAGAATTGGTACTGTTGGAACAACCGATGCCTTTAATTATAATGGAACGGGAAGATTTACTATTGAAAGATATATAAATACCGGAACTGGTGGAGGCCAACATAGCAAATCATGGCAATTATTAGCTACACCTGCATTTGGACAAACCATTAAAAACGCATGGCAGGAAGGAAATACCACTCTGGGAAATACCAATCCTGGCTTTGGAACCATTTTCGTGAGCGATCAAACAGGTGCGGTTGCCGCAGGCTTTGACATTCAAACTGGTGGAGGAACCGGAACAAGTATAAAAATATATACTCCTGCTTCTGATACTTATACAGCCGTAGCAAGTACCAATTTAGAAATCGGCAATCCAAATGGTTATATGACATTTGTGAGAGGAGATAGAAGCGTTATCACTTCCGGTGGACCAGCTGTTCCTACTACTTTAAGAATTACCGGAAAAGTATATGCTCCCGGTACGGATGCTCCCGCTTCTATTGCGGTAGGAAATAATTTATATCAGTCTGCTGGTAATCCTTATGCTTCTGCCATTGACTTTGCAAATGTTACCAGATCAGCATTTGTTCAGAATCTGTTTTATGTATGGGATCCTACACTTAATTCAGGTTATGGTTTGGGTGGATGGCAAACGATTGTTTTCTCCGCAGGAAATTATGTTCCGCTTGTGGGTGGAACTACGTATTATCCATCTGGTGTTCCTGTGAAAATACAATCAGGTCAGGCGTTTTTCGTTAAAACATTTGGTGGAACTGGTACTGTATCATTCTCTGAAACTTCAAAAACCAGTGGAAGCAATATTCAGTTGAGATCACCTAACAGTATTGCCAGCATCTCCACAAAACTGTTTAACCAATCTGGTTTGATTACTGATGGTAACCTTGTTAGATTCAGTCGCAATTACAGCAATATTATTAATGCTGAAGATGCACCTAAACGTATGAATGGAGGAGAAAATTTTGGAATCATCAATTCAGGTGTTGCATTGGCCATGGAAGCAAGAGAAGATGTGGTGGATACGGATACCATTTTCTACTCCATGAGTAATCTTCGTCGCCAAACGTATCATGTAGCATTTGCTCCAGAGAATATGGACAGAAGAGTTAGAGCCTTTCTGGTAGACAGGTATACTAATATTAAAACGCCTGTAAGTATTGTTGACAGTACGCATTTTTATTTCACCGTTACATCAGATGCAGCATCTTCAGCATCAGATCGATTTATGCTTGTATTCAAAACAACGCCAGGTATTGCAGCCACCATTACAGATTTGGATGCTGTAAAACAGGATAAAAATGTATTGATTACATGGTCAGTTCAAAATCAGGGAAGTATAGTAAAATATGAAGTGGAAAGATCATCTGATGGTATAACTTTCTCAAAAATTGGAACTATAAGTGCAAGTGTTATGGCGTTCGGTGCATATCAGTTATTGGATGTACAACCATTGA
>JBKJSZ010000320.1:0-2746 GCA_046593675.1 Ferruginibacter sp. | reverse complement strand
ACCATCCGTTCTTTTACCTTCTTAATAACTTCATTAAAGTTTTCTCCTTTTAACATTAAGAAGGTAAAAGAACGGATGGTGCAAATACAAAAATCATTACCCGAAGGAGTGTTGATTGAACCATTTATTGACCGGACTGAATTAGTAGACAGGGCAATAGGAACCGTAAAGAAAAACTTAATGGAAGGAGCCTTGATTGTCATTTTTATATTGGTGCTTTTTCTTGGGAACCTTCGTGCAGGAATAATCGTTGCGTCGGTTATTCCGCTGGCCATGCTGTTTGCTGTTTCCATGATGAAACTCTTTGGTGTTTCCGGCAATCTTATGAGTTTGGGAGCAATTGATTTTGGGTTAATCGTAGATGGAGCGTTGATAATTGTAGAAGCAACTTTGCATCATCTGTATAACAGGAAAGAAAAGAAAGTTTTGTCTAAAGAGGAAATGAATGATGAAGTATATCAATCCGCTTCTAAAATAAGAACGTCTGCAGCCTTCGGAGAAATTATTATCCTGATTGTTTATTTACCCATTCTTACATTGGTGGGCATTGAAGGAAAAATGTTCCGCCCAATGGCAGAAACTGTTGCTTTTGCAATCTTAGGCGCTTTCATTCTTTCGCTCACTTATGTGCCCATGATTAGTTCTTTGTTATTAAGTAAAAAGACATCGCATAAAAGAAATATTTCAGATCGAATTATGGACAGGCTTTATCGTTTTTATTTACCTGTTTTAAATGGTGCGTTTAAATTAAAAAAACTGATTGTATTTATGTCACTTGCCATACTTTTAATTACCTGGTTCATATTTAATAGCCTGGGCGGTGAGTTTATTCCCACGCTTGAAGAAGGTGACTTTGCTGTAGAGGTACGGTTAGCACAGGGAACCTCTTTATCACAAAGCATTGAACTATATAGCAAGGCAGAAAAAATACTTAGACAAAGAATACCGGAAATAAAACAGGCTATTACAAGGATTGGAACGGCGGAAATTCCTACTGACCCAATGCCTATTGAAGGAGGCGATATGATGCTTGCCATGAAACCTAAAGGAGAATGGAAGACAGCAGAAACACAAGCTGAAATGATAGAAAAAATTGAAGAAGCTTTGGCTGTTATTCCTGGAATGGCAGGAGAAGTATCACAACCCATGCAAATGCGTTTTAATGAATTGATATCAGGAGTAAAGCAGGACGTAGCCATCAAAATATTTGGAGATAATATTGATGAACTGGTTAGTCAGTCCAATAAGGTAGCAGCAATAATTAGTAAAGTAGATGGTGTAACAGAACCTTATGTTGAAAAAGTAAGCGGACTTCCGCAAATTCTTGTCGAATACAACCGGGAAAAAATCGCTCAATACGGTCTTAGTATTTCTGATGTGAACATGATATTGAAAACGGCGTACGCTGGTAATGTAGCAGGAGTAGTATTTGAAGGAGAAAAGCGATTTGATATGGTGATACGTTTACAAAAGGAATTGCGTCACGATATGAGTGACATTGAAAATTTATATGTGCCTTTACCAAATGGTAATAAAATACCCTTAAGCGAAGTAGCCACGGTAACTCTCAAAAATGCGCCTTCACAGGTTTCAAGAGAAAATGGAAAACGAAGAATATTTGTGGGCTTTAATGTAAGGGGCAGAGACGTAGAAAGTGTGGTGAAAGAAATACAAAGTTTATTGGCTCAAAAATTAAAATTACCATCCGGCTATTATACAACATACGGCGGACAGTTTGAAAATCTTCAGGCAGCAAAACAACGATTATCTATTGCTGTACCTGCAGCACTTCTGCTCATAATCGTTTTACTTTATTTCACCTTTAATTCTATTAAACAAAGCCTGCTGATTTTTACAGCTATTCCGTTAGCTGCTATAGGTGGAGTATTTGCTTTATTTGTTCGTGGAATGCCTTTTAGCATATCAGCGGGTATTGGTTTTATCGCACTTTTTGGTGTAGCTGTATTAAATGGAATAGTACTCATAAGTCAATTCAATTTTTTAAAACAGGAAGGCATAACAGATTTATATGAACGGGTAAGACAAGGAACATTAGTAAGGTTTAGACCTGTTATACTTACAGCGGCTGTTGCTTCGCTTGGCTTTCTACCAATGGCTCTTTCTACATCAGCCGGAGCAGAAGTTCAAAAACCATTAGCTACAGTTGTAATAGGTGGATTAATAACAGCAACTATTCTCACTTTAATTGTTCTGCCTGTACTGTACATTTTATTTTCAGGCGAAGCAAAAAAACGAAAAATGAAAACATTAATTAGAACATCCCTTCTTATATTTTTTATAACGGCTTCTTTTTTTATAAATACCAGCTTTGCGCAAACAAAACCAATCACTTTACAAAATGCTTTAAATGATGCTTTGCAAAATAATCTTCATTTAAAAAGTGCCAACCTTTCATTTCAACAGCAATCAGCATTACAGCGTACAGCATTTGATGTACCCAGAACAGAAATCACTTTGCAACAAGATGCAGCAGATGGCGGTAGCCAGGGCAACAGCATTGGCATTGTACAACCCTTTGCATTACCAATATTGTATAAGAACCAGGCAAATCTTTTACAACAACAAACATTGTTATCTCAGAGAGAAAGAAGCATCGTACTATTTGATATTACAAGACAGGTTCGTTTAGCATATATCAATTATCAATTTGGCTATGAAAAAATAAGATTGCTTAATTCATTAGACAGCATTTACAGAAAGTTTAAAGAAAGAGCAGAATTAAGAC
>JBKJSZ010000080.1:0-3288 GCA_046593675.1 Ferruginibacter sp. | reverse complement strand
AACCAGTCGGGCATGATCTGTTCAGGCAACCAGACAAATGTTTTTATTCCACTGGCTATAACCGACAGAAAAACGATCATCAATATTTTTGCTTCAAAGGGAAAGACTATTCAGATTTCGCCAACAGGCATCAGCCTTATTTCCGGAAGAGCGAAAGGGCTTGAGTATAAGAATGATAATGACTGGATATACACAGAACCTGTAAATCAACAGCCGGTGATACACATCATTGGTGGCGGGCATATCAGCCTGGCTTTATCGGAGCTGATGTCTTTCCTGGGATTTTTTATAAAAGTTTACGACGACCGGCCCGGACTGAAAACCCTTTTGCAAAATAATTTTGCCGACGAAAAAATCATCATTCCGGCATATGAACAGTTGTTGAATTTTTTTACTGCCGGTGAAAATGATTTTGTAGTAATTATGACGGTTGGGTACCGGACTGATAAAATAGTATTGAATCAATTAATTAATAAATCTTTTTTCTACATTGGCCTGCTGGGCAGCCAGCATAAAATTGATATCCTTTTTAATGAGTTAATAGAAGAAGGGATAAAGCCGGAGTTATTAAAGAAAATATTTTCTCCGGTTGGTTTGCATATTGACAGTAAAACAACTCCTGAGATTGCAGTGAGTATTGCGGCTGAGATCATCAGGGAAAAAAATAAAGAATTGCAGCCAGCATAGAAATTAAAATAAAAAAAGCCTCCGTTTTTCCACGAAGGCTTTTTTATTATCAGGTTGCTGTAGGGGAAGTACAGTAACTTTCTTTAACCATTTTGTGCATTACCCCAAACTATACTATAAAATGCTGAATATTAGCATTTTAGTTTTGTTAGTTTTAAGATGTTTTTAAAACGATTTGTAGTTTTAGTGAAACTCTTAGTGAAACTCGATTATCTTTGGTGAAATTATAATAATGCCACGTCAACCGGAAGTACACTTTAGATTAAAACCAATGGATAAGAATGGTAAGCATACGATATACCTCCAATACATTTACAACGGCAACCGGTTGTTTTATTCATTCGGCCAAACCGTTAAAGCTAATGATTGGAACAAGGGTAAACAAAGAGTAAAGAAAAAAGAAACCACAACCGAAGATGGGAAGTTTGCGCTTAACGATTTGTTGGATAATTTAGAAAAAATCTGCGAAAGGACCTATAATGAATCCTTAAAGAACGGAATACCGGCTCCACAAATTTTACGGAAAGCTATGGAAGACTTCGTCAACCAAAACAATAACATTTCGAACGAGCCTACCATTTACTCACTTGCTGATCGCTTTATTAACGGAGAAATAAAGAACAAAGGAAAGGATAAAAGCAAAGCCAGTCTACAGAATTATGCAGCAGTTACAAAACATTTACGTGCGTTTGAACTAAAGATGAAATACCCGATCACCTTTGAATCAATTAACCTTGATTTTTTTTATAGATATACTACATACCTGAAGAGCGTGTTAAAACTTTCTGTAAATACCATTGCAAAGGATATATCAATTCTTAAGGTATTTATGGGCGAAGCTGTCGACCTTGGTTATACAACCAATATCCATTTTAGGCATTCGAAGTTCTCCTTTAACGAAGAAGATACTGATCATGTTTATTTAACAGAAAAGGAACTTGATATTATTTATAAACATGCGTTTACGAATAAAAAACTCGAACAGGTAAGGGACCTGTTTATTTTTGGAGCCTGGGTGGGTTTAAGGTTTTCCGATTTTAGCAATATAAGGGCAGAAAATATAATTCAGATGGAGGGGGATCACTTTATTAAGATGATAACACAAAAAACAAAAGAGCTTGTTATTATACCATGTAATAAGGTTGTCCTGGAGATATTTCGAAAATACGACCACAACGCAAACAGATTACCAAAAACACTTAGTAATCAAAAGTTTAATGATTATATCAAGGATGTTTGTAAGGAGGTAGAATTAAACGAAAAAGGGCGTTTAAGTTCGAAACCTGAAACTGAGTTATGGAAATCCGTTTCCTCTCATACTGCACGGAGATCATTTGCTACTAATTATTATCTACAGGGCTTTCCAACTATTGACCTGATGAAGATCACCGGCCACAAAACAGAGAGAGCATTTCTTAAATATATACGTGTCAGTAAACTTGATACTGCCAAACGATTAAACCAACATATCAAAAATTGGGCTGAAAAAGTATTAAAGGTTGCCTAAATAGCTTTGATTTTTTATCCCCTTTTTAATAGTATTAAAACTTGCATTAGCATGAAACCGGCCTATTATCGTTAATGGATAATTGATTTGCATTTTTTTCTTAGTCAATTATTTTAACAAACAAAATAGTAATGAAACATAATATTTTTGTGGAGTTTCAAAACAGAATAAATAAAATATCTGATGAAGCAATCATCTATTTTGTTGCTCCGAAATCCTTGGGTCAACATGATCAACAAAAAATCTTACGGGATCTACTCGAGTCTGTTTTTAAACTCGATGAATTAAAGGTGGACGTAATGCAACAAGTAATGGATGTATTTATATTGAATGGCTCAAATGAATGTAATCGATTGAAAAAGTTATATAGTAATGAATTATACAAACTTAGAGATTGGATTTATGCTTCCCTCAAAGAAAAAAATCTGTCATCTGAGGAAACAGGATTTGAAGCAAATTCTACAGACACCACAACAGTGCAAATTTTAGATTTATCTAAGGAAGGAAAAGTCATTTTAACATTTAATGACGTTTGTATTAAATTTCAATTCGTAGTTTTCAATTTGCTTACTTCATTTAATAAAATCCAAAGTGAATACACTAATCCTTTTGATGTGAGAATGACATCAATTAAGGAAACCTCTTTAGCCATTGAAGTCGTCCCCCCCAAAATACTATTCATCGATTTGTTTAGAAATGTTTCTGATTATAACGAAATAATAGAATTATTAGCAAGGAGAGAGTTGATTGATCCGGTTACAAAAATCTGGATCGATACAAAGAAAGGGAAAGCCACATATCTAATTGCAATTTTAAAGGATTTGAAAGGTAAAGGATATTACAAAACCCCCGCTTCAGTTGAAAATAAAACATATAGAAGCATAGCCATTAATACTTTCGGCATGAGTTTGAAAATCGATACTGTTAAAAGAGCTAACCCGTTGAACTTTCATTTAAACTTTATTCCCCCTTGTTCCTCAATCTCCTAAATACACAAAATACACTTGTGTATTCTGTGTATTCATAATAGTAGTACTTACAGACTCTAAGTTGCACTTTTGCTTTTTATTAATCTAAAATAATTAAAAAAATGC
>JBKJSZ010000392.1:0-5035 GCA_046593675.1 Ferruginibacter sp. | reverse complement strand
GGTGACTGGCGTTTTGTAGCAAGAACATCCGGTCCTTTTTTAAAAGCCAGGCTTTGCCATTGTGTAAGCCCTTGTCCCATATTAACGGTATAATCTCCTAATGCAATTGCCTTTATAATTCCTATGCGCCTGATAAAAAGATGGGCTGAATAATAATCAAAGCCCCTTTTCTGACCACCTTTGAAAAACTGCTCTCCCGGATCTTTCTCTCCCACCAAACCAAACTGCAGTAAATTTTTATAAATGTATTTATACCTAAATAATAATCTTTGCTGAGAACCAGGATAGAAATTTGTTGCCTGTGTGGAATCCAATTTAAATCCTCTCTGCTTTTCCAGCGTTTGAGAAACCCTGAATAAAATAGATTGATCACCTTCTGTAAATCGAGTTAAAAGCGTTTGTTTTAAATTTACATCATTTCCTATGGTAATATAGGGCCTGACTCTTTGAATTAAAGATAAGTTCCAGGTTGGTATGGCCTGTAATTCATAAATGCTGATTAATTTTCCAAGACGCTCCCGGTATTTTAATAAATTTTGAATTTGTATGGGCGATATAATTCTTAATTCAATTAATTGTTGTTCATCCGCTCTATTAATATTTACCGGATTTTTAATGAATTGTACCAGTTCCTGTAAATAAGAGTCATCTTCCGTTTCAGCATCTTCTGAATTTTCTGTGATATTTTCTAATTGTTGCTCAGTAGCAGGCGTTATTGGTAATTCTGTTACCTGCGCGTTAACCTGTACAAAAAAATTAGTGAAGCAAATAAAAATGATGAATTTTTTCATATCCTATTTTATTTCTTCCTGCCGAAATTACTGATCAATAATATTCCGGGAGAAAATCCCAATTGCGGATGGTAAGAAGTTGAAATATCTAACCTGAAATTATTCCAGCTTACCCCGGCTCCTGCATAACCACTTTCTGTAGCACTTAAAAAACCTGCTCGTACAAAAAATTGTTTTTTAAATTGATATTGGAACCCACCCGTTACATTTACCGGTTTATCTTCTTCTTTCACAATAGAAGTACTCACATAAAAATTGTCAGAAGCATCCAGTCCTAAACCGAAAGTGTAAGCTGAAGCAAGTTTCTCATCTGCTGCTTTATCCAGTTTTCCGGCAACAGGACTGTACACATGAAATCCGCCATGAAATTTTTCTGAAAAATGCATGATAGCGCCTGCTTCAAAATTTATGGTAGAGGCATTACCATATACAGGAATTCTATATCCATAATAATTGAACTGTACACCTATATCCAGTTTTGAACCAAGACTTCTTCCGTAAGCGAGTCCAACTTTATTTTCGTTAAAATTGGTATAGCCCGAATAATTTACCTGCAAACCAAAATTTCCAAGTGATGTAGGTAATACTGCTGCAACGGCATATAAACTATTTTCTGAAAGATTGAATCTTCTTTCTCCATAAATACCAATACCTGCACTTTTTATGGAAGCTAAGGCCGCCTGATTTCCTGTAAAAGACATTACATCAATTTGTTTTTTACTGTAGGCGCTCATTTGAGTATAAGGCATTCCGATGTTGTATCTCAATGATTGTGAGGTAACTGACATGGATAAAAACAAAATAAAAAAAGAAATAAGTATAGATTTTTGCAAAGTATGATGATTTCGGTAAAACTAAGTTACGCAAAATTAAAACCGCAATAAGAGAAGAAATTAATCGCCATGACTTGATTATTTTTGCAACATGATTTTAATGGAAGGTAAAATAGTTGCATCTGTTGTAAAAGAACAGATACGAAAAGATGTTGCAACTTATTTGAATACAATTCCCTCTCCCCATCTTGCAGCAATTTTAATAGGCAATGATGGTGCAAGCGAAACATACGTAGCCAGTAAAATAAAAAATTGTGAAGAGATCGGATTCAGAAGCAGTTTAATCAGACTAGATGCAGATTGTTCTGAACAAGAACTTATTAACCATATCAACTCCCTCAATGATGATGATGATGTTGATGGCATTCTTGTTCAACTTCCTTTGCCTGAAATTTTTGATGAACATAAGATCATAAATCTAATAGCTCCTGAAAAAGATGTGGATGGTTTTCATCCTGTTAGTGCAGGAAAAATGGTATTAGGTTATCCCACTTTTTTACCTGCAACACCTTCCGGTATTTTAATGATGCTGGAGCATTATAAGATTGAAACATCGGGCAAACATGCTGTTATTATTGGAAGAAGTAATATTGTGGGCCGCCCGATTAGTATATTATTAAATGGAAATGCCTATCCGGGCAATTGCACCGTAACGGTTTGTCATAGTAAAAGTGAAAACATGGTTGCCATTTGCAGAACAGCCGACATTATTGTAGTAGCATTAGGCAAACCCGGTTTTTTACGTGAGGATATGGTAAAAGAAGGTGCTGTTATAATTGATGTGGGCATAACAAGAGTTTCAGATGCTTCAAAAAAAACAGGATATTCCATTAAGGGAGATGTAGATTTTGAGAATGTATCTTTAAAATGTACACACATATCTCCGGTTCCCGGCGGTGTTGGATTAATGACCATTGCTGCCTTATTAAAAAACACTTTCAATGCCTGGAAGGCAAGAAGAATACATGCCTGATTTTATTTATACACCCGAAAAAAATATGGCAGGTTTACAAAATGTTTACCCGGTAATGGAACATTTTTATACACTTCAGGGAGAAGGTTTTCACCAGGGCAGGGCTGCCTATTTTATCAGGTTGGGTGGATGTGATGTTGGCTGTGTTTGGTGCGATGTAAAAGAAAGCTGGAATAAAGAAAATCATCCTTCCTACTCTGTGGAAGAATTGCTGCATTTTGTAACAGAAACAAAAACCAAACTTGCCGTTATAACAGGCGGAGAGCCGTTAATGCATCAGCTTGATGAACTCACCAATACATTGCAACAATCCGGTATAGAAACGAACATTGAAACTTCAGGTGCTTATCCTCTCAGTGGATCTTGGAACTGGATATGTGTTTCACCAAAAAAATTTAAAGCGCCTTTACCATCTGTTTTGAAAAAAGCAAACGAATTAAAAATCATTGTATTTAATAAATCAGATTTTAGCTGGGCAGAGCAGCATGCCAAAATGGTTTCCTCTGGTTGCAAATTATACCTGCAGCCCGAATGGACCCAGGCAGAAAAAATGAGCCCATTGATCATACAATATATTATGGATCATCCTCAATGGGAATTATCGTTACAGGTACATAAATACCTGCATATTCCATAGTCCATAGGTTTTTAACTTTCCATACACTAACTCCGGAAAAAATGTTTCTATCTTCATTTTCCAAATACATGTGATGAAGAAAAGTTTCACCGTTTTATATTTTTTTATTTTTATTTTTTTCTCTCTAAAAGTTTCGGCACAATGGTATGATCCTGAAAAAGTAAACAAGAAAATAAGAACGATCAATGAGAAGGCCTACGCGGCCGCAATGGATGGAGATTATCAAAAATCATTAACTTTTTTAAATGAAGCCATCACATACGACAGTCGTTTTGTGGAAGGATATTTATCACGTGCTGGCATTTACGCCGAAAAGAAAAATTATGCTGCTTCTATACAAGATTTTGAAACCGCTTTACAACTAGACTCCGTTTTTTCAAACACCTATTTATTACCTTATTCTATTTCATTAGCGGGTACAGGCCAATTTGATAAAGCCTTGAAAGCAGTGAACGTTTTTTTACAAAATCCTTCTTTAAACGAGTACAGTTTACGGTCAGGTAAGTATCGCAAACAATCCTATGAGTTTGCTTTAAATTATGAAAAAGAACATTCCTTTAAAAATTATACTTTTTCCACCCACAATCTGTCGCCGAATATCAATTCAAAAGACCTGGAATATTTTCCTTCGGTAACAATTGATGGTAAGAAAATGATATTTACAAAAAGGATCGGCAATGATGAAGATTTTTACGAAAGTTCATTGATCAATGGAGAGTGGACAAATGCTACTCCGTTGGAAGGACGCATCAATACGAATTTGAATGAAGGCGCACAAAATGTTTCTCAGGATGGGCAGGTATTAATTTTTACGGGCTGCAATTATCCCGAAGGTCAGGGCAGTTGTGATCTTTACATTTCTTATAAAACAAAATCAGGTACATGGACGGAACCGGAAAATATGGGTCCGATGGTGAATACAGATTTCTGGGAATCTTCTCCATCCTTATCTCCGGATAAAAAGGAATTATATTTTTCCAGCAGCATGCCTGGCGGTTATGGAGGAAAAGATATTTGGGTAACCCGGAAAAATATAAATGGTAAATGGACACGACCGGAAAATCTGGGTAAAGACATAAATACTTCCGGCGATGAAGGTTGTCCTTTTATACATGCGGATAATCAGACATTATATTTTAATAGTAACGGGCATCCCGGTTATGGTACAACTGATTTATTTCTTAGCAGAAAAGCAGAAGATGGTTGGGAAAAGCCAACGAATTTAGGATACCCAATAAACACCATTGACGATGAAGGATCATTGGTAGTGGCTTCAGACGGAACAACCAGCTATTATTCCAGTGAAAGAAGTGATTCAAAAGGCGGATTGGATCTATATACTTTTCAACTTCCCAAAGAATTAAGTGCATTAAAAACTTTATGGATCAATGGGAAAGTATATGATAAGAAAACTGGAAAAGGATTGCCATCTGCAGTAGAATTATCTCTTCCCGGAAAAAATAAAATCATTTCAAAATTACAAACAGATGAAGATGGAAATTACCTGGTAACCTTACCGGTGGGTAAAGATTATGCATTCAATGTAAATAGAAAAGGATACCTCTTTTATTCAGAAAATTTTTCTTTCCTGCAGCATAATTTAGATTCTGCAAAAACAATTGATATTGCTTTACAGCCTTTGGAAAAAGGTGCCGAAATTGTTTTGAGAAATATATTTTTTGATTCAAAAGAATATACATTGAAACCCGAAAGTTTTGAAGAACTTAACCGCGTGGTTTTGCTGATGAAAGAAAATCCGAAAATTCAAATATTAATTTCAGGCCACACAGATAATGTCGGA
>JBKJSZ010000298.1:0-4577 GCA_046593675.1 Ferruginibacter sp. | reverse complement strand
ATGGTGTGAATATTTATACAAGTGCAGGTCAGCTTGTTTATAGAAAAGATATTTTATTACAGGTTAATTTTATAGATGAAACATTCAATTTGCCGGGTAATCTTGCTCCTGGAATGTATATTTTTCAACTGGATAGCTACAGAGGTTATCTTGTAAGAAGATCATTTATGATCAGGTAATCAAATTTAAATTATATGTGAGAGGCTTCCACGGGAAGCCTCTTTTTTTTAATGCCAAGGTAACATAATTTGTGTATTGGTATTCAATTTGTAAAAAGCAAAAGAAAGTTTATGCAACAAGGAAGTATACGTGTACAAACGGAGAACATTTTTCCAATAATCAAGAAATTTTTATATAGTGAGCATGACATTTTTATCAGGGAGCTGGTAAGTAATGCAGTGGATGCTACTCAGAAATTAAAAACATTGTCGTCAATAGGCGAAGCGAAAGGAGAAATAGGTGAAGTAAGGATTGATGTAAAAATTGACAAAGACGCTAACACATTAACTATTTCAGATAAAGGTGTTGGAATGACAGCTGAAGAAGTAGATAAATTTTTGAACCAGGTGGCCTTCAGCGGTGCAGAAGAATTTTTACAAAAATATAAAGGCCAGAATGAAGCGAATATTATTGGTCATTTCGGGCTCGGGTTTTACAGTTCTTTCATGGTGAGTGATAAAGTGGAAGTAATTACTAAAAGCTTTCGCGAGAATACCGAAGCAGTTCGATGGGAATGCGATGGCAGCCCAGCTTACAATTTATCAGAATCGGATAAACAGGATCGTGGAACAGATATAATCATGCACCTGAATGAGGAAAGCAAAGAGTTTTTAGAGCCTGCCAGAGTTAAAACTGTTTTGGAAAAGTTCTGTAAATTTTT
This sequence comes from Ferruginibacter sp., assembly GCA_046593675.1. Classification (GTDB taxonomy): domain Bacteria; phylum Bacteroidota; class Bacteroidia; order Chitinophagales; family Chitinophagaceae; genus Ferruginibacter. Next base: position 3,697 of record JBKJSZ010000298.1, on the reverse strand, counting down.
ACCGGTTCCCATATTTTTTGAAGATCAGCAGATCAATAATATAAATCCTGCATGGACAAGTAAGCCATCAGAATTAAAAAAAGAGGATTACGAAAAGTTTTATAAAGAACTATATCCTTTTAGTGAAGCACCTTTATTCTGGATCCATTTGAATGTAGATTATCCTTTTAACTTAACAGGAATTTTGTATTTCCCAAAGATTAAACAGAGTTACGAAATTCAAAAAGACAAAATTCAATTATACAGCAACCAGGTATTTGTAACGGATGAAGTAAAAGATATAGTGCCTGAATTTTTAATGTTGTTGCATGGTGTAATTGATTCTCCGGATATTCCGTTGAATGTAAGCAGAAGTTATTTGCAGGGCGATCCGAATGTGCGTAAGATCAATGCCCATATTTCTAAAAAAGTAGGAGATAAGCTGGAAGAAATTTTCACTACTGACCGATCTTCTTTTGAAGAAAAATGGGAAAGCCTTGGATTGTTCGTAAAATATGGAATGATGACAGATGATAAATTCCTGGAAAAAGCGAATAAATTTTTCATCATGCAGGATACGTCCGGTAAATTTTTTACAGCTGAGGAATATAAAACAAGTACGGAAGCTGCTCAGAAAAACAAGGAAGGGAAACAGGTTATTTTATATACTACCAATCCCGTTCAGCAGGATGCTTATATACAGCAGGCCACTGCAAAAGGCTACTCTGTTGTTAAAATGGAAACATTAGTAGATGCTGCATTTATAAACAGTATCGAAATGAAATGGGAAAATGTTTTATTCACAAGGGTTGATTCAGATATTGCAGAAAATCTAATTGATAAATCTGATTCTAACGATAGCGTTTTGTCGAAAGAAGAATCAGAAAAGTTGCAGGAACTGTTTAAAAAAGAGCAGGAAGGCATTCAAATGAATGTGGAAGTAAAAGGATTGTCGAAAGACGCTCCACCTGTTACTGCAACTCGTCCGGAATTGATGCGAAGGATGAAAGATATGGCGTCTGTAGGTGGAGGCATGTCGAGCTGGTATGCTAATATGCCTGATGAAGTTAACCTTACCATAAACGGCAATCATCCGATTTATAAAGAAATTCTGCAAACAGAAAATACTGATAAGCAACATAAGATGGTACATAACCTGGCAGATCTGGCTTTACTTTCACAGGGGTTACTGACAGGAAATAATCTTACCCATTTTATAAAAAGAAGTGTGGAGCTAATGGAAGAATCTTCTGTAGTAGCGGGATAATGAATAAAAAAATGAATGTAAGAAGCCTGGTTAAATAACCGGGCTTTTTAATATACAGCCTTCGAGATAGTTCAATTTTTTTGAATAGTATATTTCATTAAAACCGGCATTTGTAAATAATATTTTATGCAAGGGATTAAAATAAATGATATGTATAATTCGTGGAGAACGTTCTATAGAGGAAACAATATTTTCTACCACACCACTCATAATGATTTCATCAAAAGGATTGAAAAGAAAAATGCAATCTGCATCATCGGGAATGTTATAATAAAAAGCATCATTATGAACAATGTTGTAATGCATATCAGGATAAAGAGATTGTGTATAAGCAAGGTTAGTCTTTGCGCATTCGCATAAATTTTTGTTGAAATCAATTCCTGTTAATTTTTTTATTCCTTTATGTGCGGCAACACACAGCGTTCTTCCTTTACCGCAACCAATATCAATAAAATATTCCGAATGTATTCTGCTTAAAAAATTATCCAGTAATCCATAACTGGCAGGCATATACATAGTCGCATGAGAAATATCAATGCCATCTTCTTCCATAGAGGAAAGTTCATCTGCACCTGTAGTACTGATGTTGTATTTTTTTTCTCCTTTTATTTCTTCACGTATCAAATGAATGGCAACGGGCAAAGACCAGTTCCCGGATAAATAAAAAAAGTAACGTATGTATTGAAACGCTTTCATGGGAGATAATATTATATCGGCGAGGAAACACGTATATCAAGAATTTTTAATTGTATGGTTTTATTTCCATTCCATTCATTTTCATCTAGTGAATATACAATATCAATAGGTTCTCCTTTTTCTAACATTGGAAATAAATGGGCCATATTAAATCCAATGCCACCTATAGTAATTCCATTTTGCTGCGCTATTAGTTTAATATGTTTTTCCTTCAGTAATCTGGATTGTCCGGTATTCTGCACATTTCGTGTAATAAAAACCGGTCGCATATTTTCCGGACCAAAGGGTTCCATCTGGCAAATGATGTTGTAAAATTTATGATTGATCTCATTAAAATTTAATTCTGCATCAATTGTTATTTCAGGAATAAGTAAGCGAGGATCAATGGTGGAACTAACAACTTCATCAAATCTTTTTGAAAAGGATAACACATTTTCGGGCAGCATGGTTAATCCGGCAGCTGCAAAGTGGCCACCATATGCAATAAGGTATTCCCTGCAGTCGAAAATGGCTTCATATAAATTAAATCCTGCTACACTTCTGGCACTTCCCGCAACAAAATCACCACTTTTTGTAAGAACAACAGTAGGCCGGTAATGATGTTCTATTAACCTTGATGCAACTATGCCTATCACTCCTTTGTGCCAGTGTTCTTTAAACAACACAGATGTTTTTTTTGATCCATGCATGTCATCAGCCGCAATAATGGCCAATGCTTCTTCCGTAATGGTAGCATCGGCTTCTCGTCTGTCTGTATTATCATCATGTAATATTTCTGCAAAATATTTTGCTTTAACTGGATCCTCTTCAATGAACATCATAACGGCTTTTCGGGCGTCGTCCATTCTGCCGGCTGCATTCACACGGGGAGCTATAACAAATACCACATTGCTGATCGTTAGTTCTTTTTGAATATTTCCCAGTTCGATCAAAGCTTTTATGCCGTGAGAAGGATTTTTGTTGATCTTTTCTAATCCATAATACGCCAGGATGCGGTTCTCACCATTCATAGGCACTATATCAGCAGCAATAGCGGTAGCAATCAGATCTATATTTTTAAAACAAATATTTTCGTCAATTCCCAGCCGTTGTGCAATTGCGGAAATGAATTTAAATCCCACTCCGCATCCACATAATTCTTTGAAGGGATAATTACAACCTTTTTGTTTGGCATTTAAAATAGCAGCAGCTTTTGGTATTTCATTGCCGGGAAGATGGTGATCACAAATAATAAAGTCAATGCCCAGCGTTGAAGCGTATGCTATCAGTTCAACAGATTTGATTCCACAATCAAGGCAAACTATTAACGAGAATCCATTGGCCGCTGCGTAATCGATACCTGCTTTACTTACACCATAGCCTTCTTTATACCGGTGAGGAATATAAAAGTCCGTCAATTCAGAACTGTATACTTCTGTAAGAAAACTATAGAAAACGGCAACGGCCGTTGTGCCATCAACATCATAATCACCAAATACCAGGATTTTTTCTTTCGAGCTGAATGATTTTTCAATTCTTTCAACAGCTTTATCCATGTCTTTCATCCGCCATGGATCATGCAGTAAAGAAAGTTGTGGTCTGAAAAAATTCTTTGCATCATCATGGGAAAGAATATTTCGTTGAACCAGTATTTTACAAATATTTCTGTTTATTGTAAGCGCAGCCTGCAAGTCTTCCACTTTTTTCTCATCACACGATAAAAAATTCCACCTGCGCTCCACAACTTTAATATTTTCTGTCAGTAGTATATCGAAC
>JBKJSZ010000279.1:0-8630 GCA_046593675.1 Ferruginibacter sp. | reverse complement strand
TACTGGTTTATTCATGTGCATACGACAGATGATCCATACACCTGCGAATATTCCGTAGAACATATTATTCCAAATGATATTATCAGGGTTGATTTTAAAATGGGTTTTAGAATTCCTCCAAGATTAAATCTGATGTTTAGAAAAGTGGTGGAAGAATTAGTGGCAAACCGTGAAGTGAATATTACAAGCCGTTATGAGAGCCAGCAGAAAAATAATGTGGTGGGTGATTTCCAGTTTATTGTAATGGAGAAATTTTTAAGCCAGGATAATGAACTGCCTTTTATGGAACACATGATCATGAGAATTTATTTCTGGATCAAAGAACTTTCTGTTTCTGAAGAAAGAAGTTTTGGTCTTGAACAAAGCAATGTGTTAACAGAAAAATTTCCACTTGTGGTTGCGCCGATCAGTAAATTAAAACTGAAACGTACGTGGACTAACGAAGATGAATATTAACTATGCAAACGATCAACGCTTCAGAATTAGCGAAACTTTTAAAAACTGATGATGCTCCTTTGCTGATTGATGTGAGAGAACTATGGGAGCGGGAAGATTTTAATATTGGTGGTTTACATATTCCTGTGAATGAAATTATGGAAAGGATAAACGAAATACCTAATGATATTCCCGTTGTGATGTACTGCAGAAAAGGAATCAGAAGCATGATGGTGATACAACGCCTTTCCCATAAATATTTTGATAACCTAATTAATTTATCCGGTGGAACAGATGCATGGAGAATTGAAACCATTTCCTAAAAATGAACACGGCTCTTGCATATATCATTGCAGTTTATTTGTTGGTATTATTGATTGTATATCTGGTGCAGGAACGTTTGATTTTTAAGCCTGAAAAACTTCATGCAGATTTTAAATATAAATACAATACTCCTTTTGATGAACTGTTCTTTGATGTAGATACAGGTGTTCGTATAAACGGTTTACATTTTAAAACAGACAATCCATACGGATTGATCTTATATTTTCACGGTAACACAAGAAGCATCAAAGGATGGGCAAAATATGCAGCGGATTTTTACCGGTATAAATATGATGTGGTATTGGTAGATTACCGCGGCTTTGGAAAAAGTACCGGAAAAAGATCTGAAAAAGATATGTTATCCGACATGCAGTTTGTTTATGAAACACTGGCTGCAAAATATACACAACATCATATGATCGTTTATGGCAGAAGCCTGGGAAGCGGATTCGCCACTAAAATAGCCAGCGACAATACACCACGTTTTCTTATTCTCGATTCGCCCTATTACAGTTTTACTAAAGTAATTGAACGTTTTCTGCCGATGCTTCCTGTAAAATATTTATTACGTTACACCTTAAGAACGGATAAATGGATCACTAAGGTTAATTGCCATACCTATATTATACATGGCACAGGAGATTGGCTGATACCTGTAAGTAACAGTGAAAAATTACAGGCTTTAAATCCAAAAAAAATAACCTTGGTTAAAATTGAAGGCGGAGGTCATAATAATTTACCGGCTTTTGATTCTTATCATAATATTATCAGGGACATACTTCAATATTAGAAATGGCTATCAGTAAAAAGAAAATATTCAACGGTTTAAAAATTGTAATAATTATTTATTGCAGTATCGGCATAGCATTGTTTTATTTACAGGAGAAATTTATATTTCATCCTGAAAAAATAGAAGCAGATTATACTTATTTATTCGATGGGGCATTCAAAGAAAATTCAATTGCCGTAAATGCAGAAGACACAGTAAATATGCTGACTTTTTATTCAACGGTGCAAAAGAAAGGGGTGGTTTTATATTTTCACGGTAATAGAAAAAACGTAGAGCATTATTTTTCTCAGGTTAAGCAATTTACTTCCAGAGGATTTGATGTGTATATGCCTGACTATCCGGGATTCGGTAAATCTACCGGTCAGAGATCGGAAGAAAAAATGTATCAACAGGCCATGATGGTATATAATTTAGTTGCATCTCAAAATGGTAAAGACAGTATAATTATTTTTGGAAAATCATTAGGTACTTGTATGGCAACTTATGTGGCTTCCCATACTGCATGTAAAAAATTGATCTTAGAAACTCCTTATTACAGCATGACGGATCTATTTCTACATTATGCTCCCATTTATCCTGTAGAAAAAATGGCGACATATAAATTACCGTTGTTTTCTTTTTTCGAAAAGCTGACATGCAGAAAAGTTATTATCCATGGATCAAATGATGAGGTGATACCTATACAACAAGCTTTAAGATTAAAAAAATATTTTAAACCTGGAGACGAGTTTATTACCATTGAAGGAGGAAAACACAATGGATTATCAAAATTAAAAGCGTTTCAATTGATGCTGGATAAAGAACTGAACTAAAATCAGATTTCTCTTAACGATACATTTTCTTTACTTACAGTAAAATGATATTTGCCACCAATCTTTAAAGCAAAATTTTCTTTTCCATGGCTTACAGGAAAACGAAAACATACAGGACAATCGAGTTCTTCTGCAAAACTTTTTAATATATCTTCTATACCGGTACCGAATTTTCTTTCCGTGTCTTTCATGTCGGTAAATCCTCCAAAGATCAATCCTTTCAATTTAGAAAATTTCTGACTGCGTTTTAATTGCAACAACATGCGGTCAACATTATATAAATACTCACCAATATCTTCTAAAAATAAGATCTTATTATCGGTTTTGTAATCGGAATCTGTACCAATCGCATTGGCCAGCAATGCGAGATTTCCACCTATCAGCATGCCTTTCGATTCTCCTTCTATATTATAAGGATGCACAGCAGAATGGTAAAAGGTTTTTCTGCCTTCCAGTACATCTTTTAAACTCAAAATGTATTCCTCATTTTCTGCATCATTAAAAGCTGCAGCCATAGGTGCATGTAATGAAGCAATTTTATAATTGGATAAAATATGTGTGTGTAAAATAGTGATATCACTAAAGCCAATCAGCCATTTGGGATGTTTCTGAAATTTTTTAAAATTGATTGCATCAATAATTCTTCCCATTCCATATCCTCCACGTGCAAATAAAACAGCGCTGATTATTTTATTATCAAGCATCCGTTGCAGATCTTTTAAACGCTCTGCATCAGTTCCGCTGAAATAGTTCTGTGATGCTCCGCCAACAGTCTTTCCTATTTCAACTTTGTAGCCCCAGTTCTGGAGAGTACTAATACAAGCTTCCGTTTTTTCACCAGCCATAAAGCCAGCGGGACACATTAATCCGATAGTATCGCCCGATTTTATATTTGGTGGTTGAATTATCATTAATTACGTAAAGGCTTACCCGTTTTTAATATGCTTTGAATACGTTCCAATGTTTTCTTTTCGCCGGTTAAACTCAGGAAGGCTTCCCTTTCCAGATCCAGTAAATATTGTTCATTCACCGTTGTTTGTTCACTCAGGTCACCTCCACACATTACATACGCTAATTTTTTGGCTACAATAACATCATGATCCGTAGCATATTTTGCACGCCACATTCCATTAATGCCTGCATACATGGCACCTAGAGCGGATCTTCCTAATACTTTTATATCATTTCTTTGTACCGGCATCACATAACCTTCATCATACAATTTCAACACCGCATCTTTAGCTTCTGAAATTCTTCTTTGCTGATTGATGATCACTTCGTCAATACCCGTACGATATATTCCAAGTTCAAAAGCTTCAAATGCAGAAGTGGCCACTTTGGCTGTTGCTATAGTTAAAAAACGATTTTGTAAAGTGATGGTTTCGGGTTCCCCATGATGCATTTCATCTGCGGCACGTAATACAAATTCTTTCGTTCCGCCTCCGCCCGGAATTACACCGATTCCCGCTTCCACTAATCCTGTATATGTTTCAGCAGCTGGTATAACTTTATCGGCATGCATACTCATTTCACAACCGCCTCCCAAAGCTAAACCATGCGGTGCCACCACCACTGGAATGGCAGAATAGCGAACCCTCATCATCGTATTCTGAAACATTCTGATGGCCATATCAATCTCATCATAATCCTGTTCAATGGCGAGCATAAATATCATTCCAACGTTGGCTCCGGCACTGAAATTCGGTCCTTCATTTGCGATTACCAGGCCTTTGTATTTTTCTTCGGCAAGTGAAATAGATTTTTGAATTCCTTCCAAAACTTCTCCACCTATGCTGTTCATTTTTGTATTCCATTCCAAACCTAAAACGTCATCACCTAAAAGATATGTTCTGCAAACATTATTTTTCCAAATAATATTTCCCGTATAATTCTTCATTACAATAAATGCCTCTCCACCTGGAATTAAAACGTATTCTTTCGAAGCCATATCATAATAAAACCTTTTTCCGTTTTCAACTTTGAAGAATGTTTTATTACCGGATGCAATCATTTGGTCGATCCATGGAGCAACCGTATATCCTGCAGCTTTCATGGCAATGGTGGTTGATTCAATTCCCAGTACATCCCAACTTTCAAATGCACCGATCTCCCAACCAAAGCCAGCCATCATGGCATCATCTACACGGTAAATTTCATCAACAATTTCAGGAATACGATGTGAGATGTAAGAGAATAAAGCAAAATGAAACTGCCTGTAAAAATCACCGGCTTTATCTTTTCCGGCCATTAATATTTTCAGTCGTTGTTTCAGATCTTCCACCGGTTTTGCAGCTTCTAATGTTGCAAATTTTGGTTTAACGCGTGATGCATATTCTAAGGTGTTCAGGTTTAGTACCTGTATATCTTTTCCTTCAGCAGATTTTACTTTTTTAAAGAATCCTTGTCCTGTTTTATCGCCTAACCAATTATTGGCAATCATTTTTTCTAACCACAATGGAATGGAAAAAATCTTTTTAGCTTCATCGTCCGGGCAATTATCAGCAACTCCTTTTGCAACTTTTACAAGCGTATCAATTCCAACAACGTCGGCAGTACGGAACGTTGCAGATTTCGGTCTTCCTATAACCGGACCAGTAAGTACCTCTATTTCATCAATGCTAAGTTGTAGTTTTTCCATAGCATGCATGATGGCCATCATTCCAAAAACTCCGATTCTGTTCGCAATAAAAGCAGGCGTGTCTTTGCAGAGCACCGTTGTTTTCCCGAGAAATAAATCTCCATAATTTAATAGAAAAGAAATTACTTCAGGATCAGTAAATGGCGTGGGAATAATTTCCAGTAAACGTAAATATCGGGGAGGATTGAAGAAATGGGTTCCGCAAAAATGTTTTTTAAAATCTTCAGATCTTCCTTCTGCCATCAGATGAATGGGAATTCCGGATGTGTTGCTGGTAATGAGTGTTCCGGCACGGCGAAATTTTTCCACTTCATCAAATATTTTTTGTTTTATATCCAATCTTTCCACCACTACTTCAATGATCCAATCACACGACCCGATTTTTTCCATGTCATCTGTAAAATTACCGGTCGTTATTTTTTTAATCACATTTTTATGGTAAACAGGAGAGGGGTTTGATTTAACAGCAGCTTCCAAAGCCGAATTAGCGATCTTATTTTTTTCTGTTATAGTGGCCGTTTCAGTTAAACCTGATGGCACAATATCCAATAGCAAAACCTGTAATCCAATACCCGCAAAATGAGTGGCAATACGGCTTCCCATTACTCCACTTCCTAAAACAGCCACTTTTTTTATATTTCTTTTCATATAAATAGTTAGTTAAACAACTAATTATCGAAGTTACCGAATTTACATTATCAATCACCCGAATGAATTAAAAAATGGGTACAAAAAAATTCCTGTATATCTACAGGAATTTTTTAAATAATGAGAGTTAAAATTATTCTACAAAATATTCATTTCCGTCAGAACTGATATATCCGGTTTTGCCCGTGGAAGTTTTAATTTGTAAGAATCTTGTTCCATCAACCAGGTGAATATCTTTATATTTTGGTTCTATTGTTTTATCATCCATAAAATAATATCCACGAAGATTGTTGTCTCCGGTAATTATAAACCCACCAAAATTATCATAGACTATATCATTGTATCCGTTTTTGATCATTTCTTTATTATTCATATCACGCAGATACGTTTTACCATCTTTTTGAACTATCATATACTCCACACCGTTATTCGCAGTGATGTTTGATAAACGGGTATTTTCCGGTTGAATGGACATTGTACCATTGGTAAGCACAACTCCATAACGTCCATTTTGATTTACTTCCAGAAATGGAGTTTTACCTCGGCGGTTTATTTTAATAGAATCATATTGAAAAGGAACGATGGTTTCAAATTTAGAATTGAAAACTCCATAATGATTATTTTTTATGGCGATGTAATAATTTTCTGTATTTCCTTCGATTGTATAATCATCTACAATTCTATCGAACAAACCATTACTATTGGGAACGTTATATGTTTTCGTTCTGGTAACTGATTCAACCGGAATTGAATTTTGTGCCACAGAAGATTCAGAAATTGCCGGGCATTGTGGCATTCTGATACCTTTCTTGTTTATACAAATTTCATATCCACTGGCAGTTAAAGAGGCGCCGGCAAAAATAATGGAATCACCGCCTACTTTTGTTTTATTGGGCATATAACCTTTACGAAAAGATTTTGCCACTGTATATCTTGCAGGGATCACTACTTTGCCTGTGCGATTGATGTAACCAAACTTTTTTCCAATTTTTACTGCAGCCATACCTTCTGAAAACCAGCCTGCTTCGTTGAATTGCGGCCTGATTACTATTTCTTTATCCACGGTGGCATATCCCCATTTATCGCCTTTGCGATAAGGTATCAAACTCATATCAATTGTTTGAGCCATTGCATCAATAGAACCGATGAGCAATAAAGCCACGATTAATTTCTTTATCATACATTAATTTTTAATGTAGAGTTGGTTGCAAATTCTCTACCAATTACGAAATGGTTTTATAAAAGAAATTTAAAAAAAGTTAGAATATAATACCATCAGTGATTATATAAAATCACTTTCACCAATGTATCATTTTGTAAAGACCGATTGAAAGTATAGGATACGATGCTGGAATAGGAAATATCGCTCCAGGTTAGTATAGGATAATTGGGGAAGAATTTCTTCAATGCGGGATATTGAAAATAATAACCGGAAACCGCACAGGCAGAATTTTTTCTGAGAACATTTGCTATGGAGTCCATAATATTTACAAAATCTGTTTCCTTTAATTCATAAGGATTAAAAAAAGGAACATAAAAACTGGTATAATATCCATCCTTATAAAGTGGGGTTAAACAGGCCGCATCCGATGTTTCTAATATCGTTTTTCCTTTTATAGAAAATGAATCATTTAATCTGTCTATTACATGTAAAGCCTGCCTACAATTATGATAGGATAAATTTTTAAGATCAAACCACAAAGAACTTTTTAAATTTCTTTGTTTATATATCGATAACAATTTTTCTAAAGATTCATCAGAAACATTGGAAGAATCGTGGTATACGAAAAATGTATTTTTCAAAGTATCGAGGTAAAGATCTAATTCCAATCCTGCTGTAGCAGAATCTAAATTAAGCATCAGTGAAGTGGAATTAACAGCTTTCAACCATTTTTTTTGATAGATCACCAATGGTTGTTTGGCAGGTTGTATCCCGTAAGGTTGAATTTTATTTGTAAAAGACGCAGGCAGCATTACACGGCTCATTCCTTTATGCAGGAAAATATCCACCGCCATACACAACAGAAGTATTAATGCTGAAATGGTATATTTGTTAGTAAATATTTTCGATTTACTCATGTAAAACGTAATTGATTTTCATATTCAATGACCGAATTTTTCAAATTACCAAAACCAAGGGATACCAATGAGAAGCCCGCTTTTTTATTTTTATTAAAGCTACTCTTTTTACTTTCTTTTATCAAATTGTTATTTTATATAAGTAATCAGTCTGTCATACAGATTACATCAGATGGAGCAGCACTAAAAATAATTTCCTGGTCATTATATTATGATGCATTTGTATTGGTATGTATCAACCTTCCTTTTTTAATGTGTTTATGGGTTTTATCATTTACTAAAGTGAGAATTCCAGTTGTTCTGGTAACCGTTTTATTTATTTTAATAAATTTATTCTGCCTGCTGATTAATATATTGGACATACCATATTTTCATTTCCATTCACAAAGAGCAGATGCGGATCTTTTGTTTGTAATAAAGGATCCGGTGCAAAAATTATTTGCTAGACAGCCTTTTGTTTCTATAGCTTCATTATTATTTGCAGGACTGATTGGTTTTATTGTGTATCGCATTCATAAAAAACTGATCAATGATTTCAATTCCAACCGAAATAAATATTCTTTTTCTTTTGTCATATTAGTTTTGTTGATTTTTATTTCTTCTATTTCCAGAAAAAAATATTTACCAACCTATCCTTTAACGAACATCAGTAGTGTTGAATTGCAGATCGTTCAAAACTCCCTGCATACTTTTTTGTATTCTGTATTCAGAAATAAAAATGCCATTGTTCGTCCTTATGCATGGATGAGAGCAACAGAAATGAACCATACATTTTCTGAATACAAAATGATTCATTCCACGAGGAAAAGGAATATCGTTTTGTTTATTATGGAGAGTGTTCCAGAAGATTATTTTGATAAAAAAAGTAAGTATAAGGTAACCATGCCATTTTTGGATTCGCTGG
>JBKJSZ010000082.1:0-10071 GCA_046593675.1 Ferruginibacter sp. | reverse complement strand
ATCGGTTTAACATTCGTTGATTTTATTTTTATATTAAAAGATAAATTTGCGGTTCCTTCTAATATTCAATGTGTAGGAATTTTAACTGATCCAGACATTTATTATAAAACATTTGATTATTTCATCGAGCCATTTCCCATAGCCTCTCCATTAGGAATGTTAGACGCCTGTAAATTTGGAGCGTTCCCTGTTTTTTCCCATCACAAATGTTATTTGTCTGCTTCTTATGATGCGTTGCACCATTCTGTTTCATCAATCTGTAGAAGATCAGAAAATAAAGCTGAATTTGAAGGGCAACTGAATGAAGCTTTTCAGTTTTCAGAAAAAGAATTATTGGAAAGATCAGAAAAAATAAAACAAATTATTAAGAATAATCATAGAGGAAAAGGATGGACAGATACGTTGGAAGATCAGCAATTATTGAAAGAGAATATCGAAAATACTCCTGATCTGGATCCGCATAAAGAAATGATGTTTTTTCAACGTTATGTTAAAAAGAACACAAACGAATTGTTTGAATATCTTTTCCGGTTAAAATCACTGGTGTCAGCTAAAATGTTGCTTTCATTTTTTATAGGGAAAAATAAATTGTTTTTTTTACCACAGCTTTCAAAAAGAAATTACAAACTTCTTTTATTGAAATTTTTAAAAGGTTAAGTGAAGATCGCTTTTATAATTTTAGCTTATAAAAATCCAGAACAAGTTAGCGCTTTGGTTGAAAGCCTTACACATCCGGAACATTATTTCTTTTTACATATAGATAAAACAAAAGAACTTATTCCATTCAAAAATGCATTGGTAAAAAATGCTAATGCCACTATTATTTATGTAGAAAGATTTAATTCTTATTGGGGAAGTTTTTTATGTGTGAAGGCCATGTTGAAAACATTAGAAACAGCAATGAATTATTCTGAAAAATTTGATTATTTCATTCATTTAAGCGGACAGGATTATCCCGTTACATCCGTTTCAGAAATCAGAAAAACACTTCGGTTGTCTGTGCCGGATAGTTATATGTATCATTTTAGTTTGCCTTGCCATTGGAAAAATGGTGGTATGGACCGATTACAAAGTTGTTCTTTTTTTGTAGGAAATAAACGAATGGTACTTACGGAGAAAACGAAAAATCCCGTGTATAAAATGTTATACCGTTTTTGGAGAACAAAAGTTGATCGTTATGATGCAACCAAACAATATTATGGCGGTGAATTTTATTTTATGCTGCATAAAAATGCCGTAGAGTTATTGTTGAAAAATTTAAAAGCCGATCACAAATTAGCTTCTCGTTTAAAATATACATTGATTCCGGAAGAAATTTATATTCCCACAATGTTGATGCAAAACGAGGGAAGTAAACTTCCGATTAGAAATGAAACATTAAGATTTATTCCATGGGAAGCCACAGGTAGTTCACCCAGAACAATTCAGTTAAATGATGTTGAAGAAATTTTGAAAGGGAATCATCTCTTCGCCAGAAAATTTGATTTTGTATTGCATCCCGAAGTTAAATCATTGATTGACCAGCATATAAAAAGTAAAATAAATTATTCCAATGAGTTCCGTTAAAAAATCGATTCATAAATTGTTGTTGAGAGGATCCTACTATATGAAACAAAAGGCAAAGGGCTTTGCCGTTCCTCCTCCTAAAACTGATTGGAGTTATGGAATTCATTTATGGCATGCTAAACCTGAGAATAAAAAATTACGGTATGATTTTTCTCTAAATAAAAATTCTGTTGTTTTTGATTTTGGTGGATACGATGGCCAGTATAGCAGTGACTTATATGGAATGTATGGTGCAAAAACTTACATCTTTGAACCCTTACCGGCTTTTTACAAAAAAATTGAAGAACGCTTCAAAAATAATCCTGATTTTAAATACTTTCCATACGGACTTGCTTCAAATGACAGAACGGAAATTATGGGAATTGCAGGGGATGCCACCTCTTTCCTTTCCAAAAAAGTAACCACAAGATCAGAAAAAGTTGAAATTCATTTGAAAAATGCAGTAGATTTTTTTAATCAACACCCTATAGAAAATATTGATATGGTAAAAATCAATATTGAAGGAGGTGAATATGAATTGCTCGAATATTTAATAGCCCAAAAACTCATACATAAGTTTGATAATATACTGGTGCAGTTCCATCATTTTGTAGATAATCCGGAAGCAAGAATGAATGCAATTCATCAAAAATTAAGGAAGACACATACATTAACTTTTCAATTTCCATTTGCCTGGGAAAACTGGAAAAGAATTTAAAATTCAGCATGATCTTCATAGATAATTTTTTAGAAAAGAACGATAAACGCGTTTTCGGATTAGATGTAATGCGCAGTATAGCTATACTCCTGGTAGTTTATGGACATGGCGTTTACATGTTGCCGAAGTTCATGAAATTTCATTATTTATTGCCGGTACCTTACATTGATGGCGTTTCTGTATTCTTTGTTTTAAGTGGTTTTTTAATTGGAGGAATATTATTAAAGATTATTCAAACTTCTACTTTCACTTCAAAAGATCTTTTTAATTTCTGGATAAGAAGATGGTTTCGTACACTTCCAAATTATTTTCTTGTTTTAATTATTTTGATAATTTTTCAAAAATATATTGCATCTGCAGAAGGTTCTTACCTTAATTATTTCTTTTTCCTGCAAAATTTTGCCTGGCCGGGACCTCAATTTTTTCCTGAAGCATGGAGCCTTTGCGTAGAGGAATGGTTTTATTTACTTTTCCCATTAGCTTGTTTCATTCTTTTTAAAACAATGAAACACAAAAGCAGGTCTGTTTTGGTTGCGGCGGTTATATTTCTTATTGTTCCTTTCTTATTACGCTTGTATAAACATCAGGTAGGAATTACGGATTGGAATAATGAAATTCAAAAAGTTACTGTAATGCGGCTGGATTGTCTAATGTATGGAATTATAGCAGCTTATTTTTTTAAATTCAAAACAGATTTGTGGATTAAATACAAAAACAACTGTATTATATTTTCTTTAATACTTATCTTATTCCTTACATTTTATTCGCGTGTGGCTAAAAATGATTTGTGGTTTTTGTCTGTTTATCAATATAATTTAGAATCGATTGCTTCCATGCTGGCTTTGCCATTTTTCACGCAATGGAAGTTTACACGATTTAAAGCAGCCGCTTTTATTTTTACTTTTATAAGCATTATTTCTTATTCAATGTATTTGTTGAATTTAACTCCGGTACAGGGATTGGTAATTCCCGCTGCGTTATCATTGTTTGGCATGGAGCCTGATTCTGGTTTTTTTATAAATGTTGTGCAATACGTTATGTTTTGGTTTTTCACAATTGGTTTATCTTATATGTTATACAGGTTTTATGAAAAACCAATGACTGACTTAAGAGAGAAATTTTAATTTGCCATTTTTTTCTATTATAATTCCATGTTATAACCAGGCATCGTGGTTACCAAAAACTATTGACTCCATTCTGCAGCAGAGTTTCCAGGACTGGGAAGCGATTATTATTAATGATGGATCAACAGATGAAACGGCACGTGTTTCAGAAAATTTAGCCGCGAAAGAACCGAGAATAAAGTTGATACATCAGCAGAATGGTGGTTTATCTGCAGCGAGAAATGCCGGTTTAAAATTGGCGCAAGGGGAATGGATTGATTTTTTAGATGCAGATGATTATTATCTCGAAGGATGTTTATCTGAAATTGCCAAAACGGCTTTAGATACCAAAGCTCAGATCATTCAGACAGCTTACAACATGGTTGATGAGGATGGAAATCTGATAAGTGAAAAAAATGTTCCCGGAGAAAACGGGTTGATGATAGAATTGGTATTAAAAGGAAATCCTGGTCCGTGCCAGTCTATTTTTATTAAAAGATCATTCGCTGAAAAAATCGGCGAATTTGATACAACGCTAAGAAGTGCCGAAGACTGGGATTTCTGGCTGCGTGTTGCTAAAGCTGGTGCAGAGCGTTTTATACTTCAAAAGCCATTGGTGGCATACCGCCAGCTTCACAACAGTATGAGCCGTAATCCATGGACGATGTATGAAAATACTTTGAAAGTAATTGAAAGAAGAAAGCAGAAAGATGTACGCATACAAATTGAAAGCAAGTATAATAATGATATTCCGTTTGATGATATACCGGCGATTAAACATCGCTTATTACAATGCGTGGGTTTAAATATCATGCAAGGTAACATTGAAGAATCACTGGACTATTTTATAAAGGAATCACAGAAATATCATTTACTCTATAAGCCTGTGGACTTTGAAACAATGAATTCATTTTTATCATTCAGGCATTGGTACAGGAAGGATGATGTGTTACGGGTTTTGAAAGAATATCCGAAACATTATAATGCTTTCTTTAAAAAAACAAATTTTTCACACGATTTTGTAGATGCTGCTTTCAAATATATTTTCAAATTTCATTTTAATAATAGTAACATTTTAAGTTTTGGTTTTTTGGGTAAAGCAATGAATTTTATGCACAATAGAAAACTTAAGAAAATTCATTTAGCAGAGAAAGGATATTAATGCACGGAGTGTCAATAGTTATTTGTACGCACAACAGAGCAAATTATTTAAAGCAATGCCTGGAGTCTTTCCTGTCACAAACGATCATGCCCGAAAATGTAGAGTTTATTGTAATTAATAATAATTCTACAGATGAAACAGATTCTGTAGCGACTACATTCCATAATAAATTACCAGGAGTAAGATGTGTAAACGAAAAAAATATTGGATTAAGTTTCGCACGTAATCGTGGAATCAATGAATCAAAATTTGATTGGGTCTGCTATATGGATGATGATGGTAAAGCACATCAGGATTATATGCAACGATTGTTTGATCTGGTGGAAAATTATTCTTTTGATGGTTTTGGTGGCATGTTTCTCCCATGGTATGAACATTCAAAACCCAAATGGTTATCGGATGAATTTGGTAAAATGACATTACTTAGAAAAGATATTGGTCCATTACAAAAAGGTAAAACTGTAGCGGGAGGAATTTGTGCTTTTAAAAAATCATGGCTGATCCATGCAGGATATTTTCCTACGGATATAGGAATGCGGGGCAATATTATTGGATATGGTGAAGAAACCATTCTACAAAATAAAATGCAGGAAGCTGGCGCTGTTATTGGTTTTGACCCAAACTGGAAAATCGATCACCTTGTTGCTGAGTATAAACATAAATTAAACTGGCATCTGAAAAGAAGTTTTGGAAAAGGCAGAGATGCACAAATTATTCATGGTGCTATGCCTGTTTTTAAAAAATTTGCATTATTTGTAAGAGGGATAGCAGTTGCTCTATTTTCATTATGTAAAAATTGCATCCACTTATTAAAGCCTGGTTATTTCTGGCAGAATTATATTCTGGATTCATTTGGTTATTTATATTTAATAGCAGGGAAAGTTTCTGTATAAATGAGTTCTCCTTACTTTACTATTGTTATACCTGCATTTAACAGAGCTGAAATTTTGAAACAAACAATTCAATTAACATTGGATCAAACGTTTGAAAATTTTGAATTGATTATTGCGGATGATGGCTCGATAGATGATACCAATCTGGTAGTAAAAAATTTTAATGACCACCGTATAAAATATTTTCATCAAAGTAATAAAGGAGTTTGTGCAGCACGGAATATGGGAGCAGAAAATGCTACAGGAAAATTTATCATTTTTTTAGACAGTGATGATCACATTCAAAATAACTGGTTAAAAGATTTTCATTCATCATTGATTTCAAAGAATGCAGACATTGCCTTTTGTGCAGTAAAGTTGCAACATGCCAATAACTTTAAAATTATCAATCCGGAAGATCCTTACCATAATAAAAAAGATTGGGGCGTTTTCCTGGCTGGTGCATTTGCTTTAAAACTAGAATTATTTTTGAAAATTGGTATGTATGATGCGAACGTTCATTTCGGTGAAAATACAGAACTCGGTTATCGTATCAAAAAGGAAAAAATTATTCCTGCATTTATTCATTCCATAAATCTTGTTTATAAACCATCACCCGGCGGAGGAAGTAAAAACCTTCAGAATAGAATAGATTCTAATTTATATATACTGGCAAAACATAAGGATTGGTTTGCTGATCGACCTTCTTCAAAAAAATTTTATTTACAAACTGCCGGTATAGCAAGTTACAAATTGAATAAAAGAAAAGATGCAAAAAAATTATTGATAGCAGCCTGGAAATTGAAACCGTTTAATGCAACTGCATTGGCCAGGATCATCTTTTTAAACATCCCATTTGTTGCAAAAAAATTGTGGAAACCGAAATTAGATTGAAATGTTGAGCAACAGATGGAAAAAGAAAATTGTAGCTTTTAATCGTAAGGTTTCTTACCTGAATAATAATATTTATAAAGAGTATAAAAATCCTGAATCTATTCTATTAAAGTATTGGGATTTCGTTCCAAATTGGGGCGATACCGTAAATCCATATTTAGTAAATAAAATTTCCGGAAGACCAGTAGTTTCTTCCAATAAAATATTTAATTATTTGAATAAACCTGAATTGCTTGGTGTTGGCAGTATCATTTCAGGTGATCTTAAAAATTTTGTGATTTGGGGTTCTGGTGTTTTATCCGCGGAAACTACTATTTATAACAAGCCAAAAGAAGTTTTAGCGTTAAGAGGATATAATTCTCTCAAAAAAATAAAAGAAGTTGGCGGAGATTGTAATGTTTTCGGCGATCCCGTTTTATTATTTCCCGAAATATTTCCGGCTGATAATATTGTGAAGACGCACCGTTATGGAATAGTTCCTCATTATTCGGATAAATCAAAACCAGGTGTTGTACAATTGGAATTATTAAACGATCCTTCGGTTAAAATTATAGATATCCAATCTGACACGGAAGTCTTTGTTAGAGAAGTACTGAGTTGTGAAAATATAATTTCCAGTTCATTGCATGGATTGATTCTAGCAGAAGCGTATGGAATACCAACATCAAGAATTATGCTTTCTGAAAATTTAAAGCGTGGAGATTTTAAATTTTATGATTATTATTCTGGAGTTGGAATTAAAATAATGGAAACAGTATTAATTCATGATGATCCTGCAAAATGGAAAATAGCTTTTGGTAAATGCTCAATAAAAGATCTTTCTTTCAATAAAAATGAGTTAGCAAATTCTTTAAAAGCGTATTATGATAAGACCTGATAATCAATATGCAGCTTTTATTATGACGTATCAACGTAAAGAAAATTTGCACGATACCATCACTAAATTATTAGAGCAGTCAAAACCACCATCCAGAATTTTAGTTGTTGACAATGATCCTGAAAAATCAGCCTTAAAAGTATCCACCTCTTTTCCTGATACTAACATTGGTTATTATGCAACCGGTTATAATTCCGGGCCTGCTGGTGCTGCTTATTATGGATTGAAAATTCTTTTTGAAGAAGGCTGGCAATGGGTTTTGTGGATGGATGATAATGATCCACCTCATTTTGAAAATGTAATTGAAAACATATTTAAAATTCCGACCCAATATCCATCCCCCGAAAAAATAGGAATGATAGGAGCTGTTGGAGTTTTGTTTGATAAATATGCCTCAAAAACTATCAGAATACCGGATGATAAACTTCAGGGTATTATAGAAGTTGATAATATCGCAGGTAATATGTTACCAATTATTCACCGCAGGGTTTTTGAAAATAATATTTTCCCCGATAAAGATCTTTTTTTTGGGTTTGAAGAATTAGACTTTTCATTGGCCATAAAAAGAGGTGGTTTTTCCATACTTGTTTCCGGTGAAGAATTATATAGACATAGGAAAAATGCAAACAGGTTAAATTTTCAACGTAAATCATATCAGGTAAAAAATCTGGACAAGTTGTGGCGTGAATTTTATAGCGTAAGAAATGTAGTTTATATATTAAAATATAAAGAAAAAGCAATGGTTGGATTATCCTCATTGTTTTTAAGAGTACTGGGTAAAAGTGTTATCGGCTTTAGATGGGGATGGAAATATGGTTCTACCAATTTCAAGTATTTATTGAGCGGATATTATTGCGGCTTAACAAAAAAATTAGGTAAAAGAACTTTTTAGTGAAAGTATTTTTTACTATAGATGCTTTAATAAACGCCGGCACAGAAAAAAGTATCCTGGATATTGTAAGTCACTTTTCAAAAGAAACAAATGTGACTGTCATTTATTTTTATCCACGGCACGAATTGAAATCAGCTTATGAAGCTGCCGGAATCCGGTTAGTTTTCATGGATCTCAAAGGAAAAAAGGATTTTAAAAACGGGATAAATAAATTATCTGCATTAATAAAAAATGAAAAACCGGATATCGTGGTTTCATCGATATTGCGGGCTAATATAATTTCTCGAATCGCCTGTAAACGCACTCATACTAAATTGGTCGGCACTTTTGTAAGCGATAGTTATAGTGCAGAAAGACAAAAAAGTTTTTCTTTGAAAAGGAAAATAGGAGCACAGTTTTATTTTTGGATAGATAAGATCACATCAAAAATTCCATCTTTTTGGATTGCAAATTCCGAATCCATTAAAAAAAGTAATTGCCATTATCTTCATGTAGATCCTTCCATTGTAAAAGTGATTTACAGAGGTAGAGATAAAAATAAATTTGTACAAAAAATAAATATACCGGATAAAATATTTCGTTTTGTTTTTGTTGGTCGCTTATTAGAAACTAAGGGTCTGTTGGAATTGATTCAGGCTTTTGAAAATTTGCATGAAACAAATTCTGCTATACAATTAGATATTTTTGGTGATGGATCTTTTAGAAAGAAAATTGCTGAACGTATTGCAGCTTCACCTGTACATTCAAAAATAATCTTACATGGTATGGTACAGGAAGGTTGGAAAAAAATGTATGATGCAGATTGTTTCGTTTTTCCATCTTGGTATGAAGGATTCAGCGGTTCTTTAATTGAAGGTATGATGGTAGGAATTCCAATTATTGCTTCAGATATTCCAATGAATTTAGAAGCTGTGGAGCATAACAATACCGCATTGATTTTTCCGGTAAAAAATATAGAAGCGCTTACTTCCTCTATGAAACAGATGATTGAAGCGTATGCACAAAGTTGTGTATTAGCCAATAATGCAAGAGAATATGCTTTTAAAAAATTCGACATAAAAAACATCTCCGTTGAATATGAAAATATTCTTAAAGAATGTATCTTAAAAACAACTTCGTTAAAAAAAAATAAGATTGCTTAGGTTAGGATTATTGCTGGATTCATCTAATGTTTCATCCTGGGTGTATGAAACTATTGTTACGATTCAAAAAATGCCTGACGTTGAATTAGTACTAGCAATTATTAATCAATCCTCAACACCTTCAAAAAATAATTTTTCAACATTTGTATATAGGGCTTTACGGAATATAGATAGAAAGTTGATGCGCCTCCCGGGCGATCCTTTTACAAAGAAGAAATTAAATATTGATGATTTTGAAATTATTAATGTAAAGCCTTTACAGTCGAAATTCTCCGACAGATTTTCCAAAGAGGTGATAGAAACTATAAAGTCTTATAACATTGATGTGTTTCTTCGTTTTGGTTTCAGGATATTAAGAGGGGAAATTTTATCGGTGGCACGTCATGGAATAATTTCTCTACATCATGGTGATACAAGAAATTACAGAGGTGGACCGCCGGCATTCTGGGAAGTGGTCAATCAATCACCTGTTACGAAGTTAACTGTTCAACAATTAACAGAAGAATTGGATGGTGGAAAAATATTATTAGAAGCTACGTTGCGAACAGATCGAAATTCATTTTACAGAAACCAGGCAAAATTGTACCATGCAGGTCGGGAAGCACTTTTACATGTTATTAAAGAGGCGAGTAAAGATCCTGTTAACTATTTCCAGAAGGAAAATGTGACAGGAAAATTTTGTTATACAGATCGATTATATACAAATCCCGGCAATACCCGTTCATTTTTAATTCTCTGTAATTGGATGTGTAGAAACGTATCAAGAAAATTTAATTCTGTTTTTTATACCAGCCAATGGCAATTGTTATATGCAAAGAATCCTGTAATGCCGGTATCCTTTCATCGGTTTAAAAAATTAATTCCAC
>JBKJSZ010000254.1:0-2843 GCA_046593675.1 Ferruginibacter sp. | reverse complement strand
ATACATTCTTTCGGTAAAGCAACAATTCTTGTTGTATCACTGTTGGATGTGGTATTCACCAAGGGTATGGACGTTGATCTGAGTGAATTTACCAATGGTATCGACTTTGAAGCAGATACAGCACTCACTAAGAAAGATAAATTTTCCAGTTCACTGTTCACCAATGGTATACTTGCTCGGTTAACCAATGCAATGGTATTTTGAATAATATTAGTTTGATGACTGTTTGCTAATTCATTGCGGAATGCATTCAACATGTCTTCCGGAATATTTGTACTATCATAATGATATACGAATCCAATATCGGTTATCTGATCTCCATAAATGATCGTTTTATCTTTAGGAGCAATAACCAATGGCATTTTATTCACCGTAAGAAAACCGTTTTGAAAAGTGTAATTAAATGTCTCTAATAATCCGGCATCAAAAGGAACAGTAGGATTTAAAACCCTCATGGAAGGTGTGATGGCATAAATACCCGGCGTACTTAAAGGTGTTGCCGTATTGGCATGGTAAATGGTATCAATGCCTAAATCAGCAAGGGTATAAATTGTACTGTCTAATCTTACACCGTTAACCGTAATTATTGAACTGAACGCGGGAGCTTTTTCTCCGTATTTTTTTGCAGCATCATTTGCTTTTACAACAACATTTAATCTCTCAACGTCACTGAAATAAAGGGTGTTTGAAAGTCCTCCATCCAAACCACTGTTTGAAATAGGAGGTGTATATACTTTTATTGATGGATTACCATTAAAGGCGGGAACAGTTACTTTGATTTGTGTTGTACTAATGACAGTTGAAATTAAATACTCATCCCTGAATAAAACTTTAGAAGAAGTATCTAAATAATCTCCAACAATATATACATCCATCGGTTGAACACCCGGAATTAAACTGCTATCAGCTAAAACCAACCTGATTAATGAAGGAGTTGGGGTTGCAATAGTTCTGATGGCAGCGTCGGATTGAATAAATCCGGCACCCGCCGCTTCATTAAAACCACCATTAATGGGCAATGCAGTTTGTTGCAGCAGCGTTCGCATATTTGCAGGCGCAATAGTTTCACGTGTAAATTTCCTTTTACCATGTAACAATAATGCGGCAACGCCGGCAGCATGTGGTGCAGCAGCAGAAGTTCCAAAAAAGTTAGGGAAAGCATCTGAATCTATATTTACTCCACCCAGTGGAACAGTAGTATTTACACCATTTGGCGCTACAAAATCAGGTTTGTTTCTGTTAATTCCGTTTACCGGAGTTCCACCTCTTGATGAAAAGGAAGCAACGTTTAATGTATTGCCGAAGGCTGGTGTATTGCTGTATAAAACGGCTCCCACGGCCATTGCACCGGCAGCATTTGCTTGCCCTACAATAGTGGACGAACCACTATTGTATTCACTCAACACATTTCCGCCGCGGAAGAATATATATTTAAATCTTACCGCCTGATTTCCGGCAGCCCGAACAACCACAATATTGGTGGTAGTATTTTGTGTAACCGTAAATGCCATCACTTCTAAAGGATCGCCATTGAGGTTATTTCTGTTAAATCCAAATAATGCCGCACCACTGTTATCCGTAAGATAAACATCAAGGTCATTCTGTGTACCTGAAGTTGTTTGTCCTAAAGAATAAATCAGATCTTCCCATTGTAATACCAATGTATAGGTACCGGGCGTTAAAGTTATTTGCTGATAAATATCTCCGTTTCCAAAATCATGGGCAGTGCCAACTGTTCCGGGAAGTACAGCGCCAGATGTGAACGTTGATCCGTATGAATTTATTCCGAAATTACCGGCCGCTGAAAAATAAGAAACACCCTGAGCTGTTACCTGATCTACCGCTTTTGCAACAACACCATCATTAAAAAATGGCTCGGTTATAAAAGTAACGTCGTCAACAATAATATCACAATTCTCCTGTTTCAATTGTAGCACACCCTGAGCAAAATCACCGGCGCTGATAAATCCGGTTCTGAAAGCAAGACTAGCCTTTGGAGCAATATCATGCACGATCTGCAACATAGCACGACCTTCATCGCTACGGATTCCAAAAGGATATTCCAGTAACATTTGAACAGGTATTGAATTATTTGCATTACCTGTACCAGGCAAATCACCATTAGCAATATCTATAGCAGCTTTGTTTCCGGCTGTAGTATTATAACTATCTGAAATTACACCCACTTTTACACTGTCACCATCGAGATCATAACCGGCTCTTACAAAATCAGATCTTAGCGATTTATCTCCTAATGAAGTTACAATTCCACTATTGCCTAAAGGCGGAAACAACGGGCGGCAATAATCTATTAGAAGAGGAAGGCTATCTAGTTTTATCAGATTACTGATCGGATATTTTCCTGTTATGATCAGTGAGCCCGGACCATTTGAGATGGTATCAGTCAAACCATATGGAGAAGAGAGCAATAATGATTTTAAGGCATTGTATTGTCCTTGCAATGCGATTACTTCAATCAGTACACTATCATTTCTTAATAAGAAAATTTGTTGCGCTGAATCACTTACAAAACCGAAATTATAATAAAGAGAATATAATTCGGAACCAATGATGTTATCTACTTTTCCGCTTGGTGGTGGTGGATAGTAAGGAATAATACATCTGAGAAATGTTACAATAACTGAATCTTTTGCAACGCAGGTACCATTGGTGACGGTAAGAAAATATTTTCCTTCTCTGCTTACAGTTGGAGTTAAACTGTTGCCTCCGGAAACGATATTGCCATTGGCTGTTGTCCATGCATAGGATGCAGCAATACTGGACGTTCCACTTAATTGTGCAGAAGGTAAGTCACAAGATAACTGAAGTGCCGGGCCAGCATC
>JBKJSZ010000241.1:0-8263 GCA_046593675.1 Ferruginibacter sp. | reverse complement strand
GTCTTTGTCATCCATATTTCCAATGGCGCCGTTAAGATTCCCTGAACATGGCATTAGTGATGAATCTTAAAGGCGCCATTGGAAATATGGATGACAAAGACATCAATATTAAAGTAGATAAAGGTGTAGTGTATATCGATATCTCAGATAAGATGCTTTTTAAAAGTGGTAGTTATGATATCACCGATCGTGCAAAAGAAGTATTAGGAAAAGTTGCGATTGTGCTAAAAAATCAACCAGACATCGAATTTATGGTGGAAGGCCACACGGATAATGTGGCATATAATGGAACTCAATTGTTGGATAACTG
The DNA here is from genome assembly GCA_046593675.1 of Ferruginibacter sp. Lineage (GTDB taxonomy): Bacteria > Bacteroidota > Bacteroidia > Chitinophagales > Chitinophagaceae > Ferruginibacter. The sequence goes on along the minus strand of JBKJSZ010000241.1, from coordinate 7,953 downwards.
GGATCTTTCGGTTAAGAGAGCAACATCCGTTGTAAGAGTGTTGCAAAAACAATATGGCCTGGAGCCATCAAGAATGGCAGCAGCCGGACGTGGTGAATTCAAACCAATTGCAGATAATAACACAAGTGAAGGTAAAGCTGCAAACAGAAGAACAAGAATTGTAATTTTACCACAGTTAGATCAATTCTTTAAACTTTTGGAACCTTCGAAATAATATGGATATAAAAGAGAAATGCCAAATAAACAATGGCATTTCTCTTTTTAATATCAATTGTTTTTCATTTCATATTCAATTCGATAGCTATTTATCCACCTTGCTACATGGATGTAAAGAAATGCCACTACAACTCCGATGTCTGGGAGAAAACAACTCTACCCAATGGTGTGGAAGTACTTAGCATACTTTGAAACATTCCATTCAAAAAGAGAATGCATACCTTCCGCTCAAGAATTAGCTTGTATAGGATAAACTATTTTCCACTTCAGCAATAGCGTTCACTGTTTTAATGACGGAGTCCGGAGTAACGGAAATACTATCGATCCCCAATTGAACAAGAAATTGCGCGAAGTCCGGAAAATCTGATGGTCCTTGTCCGCAAATTCCCACTTTAACGCCAGTTTTTTTTGCAGTTTTAATCAGCATCTCCAACATTTTTTTCACTGCAGGATTTCTTTCATCATATAAATGTGCAACAAGTGAGGAATCTCTGTCTAACCCTAATGTTAATTGAGTCAAATCATTACTTCCGATAGAAAATCCATCAATGTGTTGAGCAAATTCTTCTGCCATTAAAACATTTGAAGGTATTTCTGCCATCAGGTATAATTCGAGTCCATTTTCTCCGCGCTTTAATCCAGCTTCTGCCATCACTTCCTGAACTTTTATACACTCTTCCACTGTTCTGCAAAAAGGGATCATAACCACAACATTTTGCAAACCGATTTTTTCTCTAACGTTTTTTATGGCTTTACATTCCAGAACAAATGCCGGTTTATATACTGTTGAATAATATCTTGATGCGCCTCTCCAACCAATCATTGGATTTTCTTCTGAGGGCTCATAATATTTACCGCCTAATAAATTAAAATATTCATTGCTTTTAAAATCACTAAACCGCACAATAACTTTATTAGGATAAAACGCTGCTGCTATTTTTGCAATCCCATTCGATAATTTCTCAATGAAGAAAGTTGATTCATCAACATATCCGGTCATCTTTTTTTCTATTTCTTCAGTTAATGACTTATCCTTTAATGTTCGGTGGTTTAATAATGCCAGCGGATGAACCTGTATATAATTATTAATAATAAATTCTTCACGCGCTAATCCTACGCCACAATTTGGTAAATGTGAAAACTGAAATGCCAAAGCCGGTGAAGCCACATTCAACATTATGCTCGTTTTAGTTTTCGGAAGATTTGTAATATCAAATTCACTTTTTTGATATTTAATTTCTCCTTCATAAATAAAACCGACATCTCCTTCTGCGCAGGATGCCGTCAATAAATCGCCTTCACTTATTAACTCTGTGGCATTGCCGCAACCAACTATTGCCGGAACACCCATTTCTCTTGCAACAATGGCTGCGTGACATGTTCTTCCGCCTTTATTTGTTATGATTGCGGAAGCCTTTTTCATTACGGGTTCCCAATCGGGGTCGGTCATATCCGTTACCAAAATTGATCCTGGCTCAAACTCATGACCTTCTGAAACACGTTTATCCAAAGAATACATGATCGTAGCTTTTCCGGCTCCTATTTTATCGCCCACTGCAATTCCTTTAGCTATAATTTTAGTGTGGCGATTTTCGTCTTCAATAGCATATTGTGTAATTTTATTATGATCTTTTTGTGAATGAATAGTTTCAGGACGGGCTTGTACAATGAACAATTCCTTGGTTAATCCGTCAATCGCCCATTCCACATCCATGGGTGTCCATCTATTTTTAATAGAAGTATAATGTTCTTCAATAATTACAACCCAACTCGCCAATTTTAAAATGGTTTCATCTTTCAAACTAAAGCGTTTGCGAAAATGATTTTCAGTAGGAATAATTTTTACCCGTTCATCGCCGCCTTCACCATATATCATCATCTTATCTTTATTGCCCATTTTCTTTTCTATGATAGGCGAATAATTTTTATTTAACAGCGGCTTGAAGACAATATATTCATCTGGAGAAACTGAACCCTGAACAATCATTTCTCCAAGGCCAAAAGATGCATTTATAACTACAACATCTTTAAAACCACTTTCTGTATCAAGAGAAAATGCAACACCGGAAGCCCCGAGATCACTTCTAACCATTTTTTGAACACACACAGATAATGCTAATTGAAAATGATCATACCCATAACTTTGCCTGTAACTAATGGCACGATCTGTAAATAAAGATGCAAAACAATTTCGAACACAATCCATTAATGTAGCTGGACCGCGAACATTTAAAAAAGTTTCCTGTTGCCCGGCAAAAGATGCATCCGGCAGATCCTCTGCCGTAGCTGAACTTCTCACCGCAACATCTGTATGCACCTGTTCATATTGAAGGGATAAACTTTCATATGATTTTATGATCTGCTCACTCATTTCACGAGGGAAACGTCCATTCAGGATCATCTGCCTGACCTGCATGCCACCTCGGCGGAGTGATTCAATGCTATCATAATCGATGGAATCGATCATGTTCTTTATTTTTTCTTGTAACTGATTATGCTCGATGAATGTATAATAAGCATCAACAGTTATCACAAAACCATCGGGAATATTAAGTCCAAGGCTGGTAAGATGCTGGATCATTTCTCCCAATGAAGCATTTTTTCCTCCAACCATAGGGATGTCTGATATTCCAACTGTTTTTAAAGGCAATGTATATAACATATAAAATTATTTGTGCAGTAGACTTTAAAAGTATTTATAAAATCATCCAACCAATATTAAATTATTGTTACATAAAAAAACCGGACAAATAATTGACCGGCGGTTTACATGGAGAAATCATTCTCTTTAATATTTCATCATATATTTAATAGCACCATCCTGTTGTATAAGATTTCCAGATTTCAATCTACCGCGATAGCCTGCCTGGTAATATTGTGATGGATAGTAAGTGTATTGATTACTTCCTATGCTTTTTACTTTACCTTTGAATCCGGCATCTTCCATGGAGGAAAAATAAGTAATGTTTGTATTGCCGATCGTTTTAAATTTCCCCTGTAAGGCCGCATTATCGTATGAACTGTAATACATAAAATTAGTGGAACCGATTGATTTTAATTTTCCTTTAAAAGCATCATCTTCATTCAATAAATAATAATCAAACTTGAGGTTTCCGATTGATTTAATTTTTCCAACCAATGCTTCATTATCCGTAGAACTATAATATGTAATAGCAGCCCTTCCAATAGACTTTACCCTTCCCCTGAAAGCTTCATTATCATTTTCTGTAAAATATTCTGTTCGGCCAACATATTCCTGTAAAACATTCTGGATATTTTCCCTGACTCCCCGATAAATATCCACTCCAAATTTAAGGATAGCGCCTTCTTTTGAAATATTTACCATCACTCCTTCATCGAGTTCTACACCCAGTGATTCTACATCGCCGGCATCCCCGAAATTAACCCTTGAGAGCTTCTGAGCATCGGAAATTAAACAGAAAAAAGAAAATATGATCGGTATTAATAGCTTTTTCATGACAAATTTTTAAAGATAACAAGTTAAGCAAAAAATAAATAAGGTTTTAAAAAAATAGTTGGGTTTACTTTTGTTAAATAAATACTGATAATGATTATTGAGGAGAAAATTATGATGAAATATTTTAAATTGAATCCATGAAGCAACTGGCACTCTCCATTCTGATCCTTTTTAATGTAATGATTCTAAAAGCGCAGGACCTTACGGGAACCTGGGAAACAATCATGGATAACAGCGGGGAGTTTTTACAACTTAATATTGTTAAAGGGAAAGATAAATTATGTGGTTATACATGGGATTATACTTTAGGAAATAAAGAGAGTTATTGCAAGGCTTTTTTTGAAGCTACTTATAATAGAGAAAAAAAGCAATGGGTTTTTACAGGAAAAAAAATGATAGAAACCAGTGGTGGACATGAACTGATGATTCTTCGTTTGAGTTTTTCCAGAAAAAATCAGATAGCCATTTTAACCGGAACTGTGGGCGTTCAGATTATGACTATGTGGTCAAATTCAGAAAGTTTAAAAGAAGAAATAACATTAAAACGAGTATATCCAAAGCCAGCAAAGGTGTACACATTCATGCAGGATTGTTTAGATGAAGCCAAAAAAAAATCAACTAAAAAAACCACCTCTATTCAACCCAAAAAACCGGTTATAAAAACTCCGGCAAAACCTAAACCGGTTGAAATGCCACCACCGCAAAAAGATACCTTAAGAATGAATGCGGAACAACCTGTTTCATCAACACCGCTTCCTCCCGTTTCTAAAATTCAGGAGAAAACTTCTGAAAAAAAAATGTTACAAAGAAAAAGAACTGAGGTCTCCAGAATTAAAATCAATACCAGAGATATCGTACTGAATGTATATGATAATGGCGTAGTGGATAATGATACTGTCAGCATTTTTTACAATAAAAAGCTTATTGTAAATCGGCAGGGTTTATCAGAAAAACCTATACGTATTGCCTTACATCTGGATGAAAATACCAATATTCATGAACTAACTATGTTTGCTGAAAATCTTGGAGGTATTCCACCCAATACAGCTCTTGTGGTGGTTACCACAAAAGATAAACGTTATGAATTACGTAGCAGCGCCAGTTTAGATACGAATGCCGTTATTATTTTTGAATATGCGCCGGATAATTAAATGCCGATTTTCTCATTTACGATGTCTAAAATTTCTTTTTCTAATTGAATAGTATTTTTTTCTATTGTTTTACCACTTGAAATAACTTCTTCTACATAAATTTTATCTGTATAGCCCGCTGCATTAATTCTTACATTCATAAATGCACCCATAACCGCACTCCGGGCACAAAGTGCGCCAACGCCTGCATCAGAAACAGAATTTGGATTTCCTGTCTCAGCCATGGCTTTAATAATCTCCAGTGAATTATAGGAAAGTTGCATCACTTTCATAGGGATTTCGATGGCAAATCTTGTGGCTGCCTGTATCGCAGTATTTCGATTTTGTTTTTCCTCATCATTTGATTTTGGAAGTGCCATCGCTATCATTATCTGATTAAAAGCAAGTGTATCAGCATCCACCAAAGCCAGCAATTCATTTTTGAGCTGCTCTCCTTTTTCTGCCCATACACTAAATTCTTCCCATTTATCATCCCAGCCTTTTTTATGAGAAGATAAATTTGCCACCATGGTTGCTAATGAAATACCCAGCGCTCCTATGTATGCAGAAATACTTCCTCCGCCAGGTGCAGGACTTTCACTCGCAGTTTCATCTGCAAAATCATTTAAGTTCATGCTGATGAGTTTCGTTTCTTTTTTCAGCATGTATTCTATAATACGTTCTTCAGGTTTGAAGGGAGACAATTCATCCAGCCCCATGCTTTTTACGGCAATACGTATGAGTTCCTTTTCACTTACACCACCTGATCTTTTTTGTTTTTGTAAAAAATATTTCCCGGCATCCGTCATGGCCTTTAAAGGAATTAAACCAACGAGTTCACTACCTGTTACCCGAATTCCGCGTGCATCTGCTTTTTTACATACTTCATCAAATGCAATATGCACAGGCGTAATATTGATATTAGTCAGGTTCATGGAGATCTGTGCTATGCCATATTCTTCAATAAACCAACCGATCGCTTTTACTGATTTCAATGATCCTGGAATCATAACAGGGTTCCCATTTTTATCCTTTATTATTTTTCCTGTGATCGGATTTCCATCGCGTTTGGCTCTTCCCGCTTCTCTTACATCAAATGCAATGGAATTGGCCCGTCGAACAGAAGTAGAATTTAAATTAATATTATACGCCACTAAAAAATCTCTTGCTCCTATAACTGTGGCTCCTCTTCGGGAATCAAATATGGCAGGCCCATAATCGGGCTTCCATTCCGGCAATAAAATTTTATTTGAAAATCCTTCATATTCCCCCGTACGGATGACAGATAAATTACTTCTTGATTTATCCGGTTGTGCATCTTCATATAAATAAACAGGTAATTCGAGCTCTTCGCCAACACGTTTTGCAAGTTGTTGCGCAAATGCTGCTGTCTCGGGCATTGTTATGTTTGCAATAGGTATCAACGGACAAACATCTGTTGCACCCATACGTGGATGTTCGCCTTTGTGTTTTCTCATATCTATCAGTTCTCCCGCTTTTCTGATGGCAAGAAATGCAGCTTCCATAACAGGCACAGGCTCTCCTACAAAAGTTACAACCGTTCTGTTGGTTGCTTTTCCCGGATCCACATTTAATAATCTGATACCATTTACAGATTCAATAACATCAGTAATTTGTTTGATGATATTCAGATCATTTCCTTCAGAAAAATTAGGAACACATTCGATAAGTTGCATACTATTTTTTGAATTATTTTATAAAATTTTTTTACCCGAAATAATTACTGTATCAATTAAGTTAGAACCAAAAGCATAAGGCAGATATTGAACAGACGATATAGGTTTTGTGATAATAAAATTGGCTTTTTTACCTATAGAAATGCTTCCGGCAACATGCTGTAATTCCATAGCGAATGCACCATTTATGGTTGCTGCATTTATGGCTTCCTCCGGTAACATTTTCATTTGAATACAAGCAAGCGATACAACAAAATTCATATTTCCACTTGGAGAGGAACCTGGATTATAATCAGATGCCAGTGCAACTGCTGCACCTGAATTGATAAGTGCACGCGCCGGTTGATAATCCATCCTTAAAAAAAAAGCGGCCGTGGGCAAGAGTGTGGAAATGCCTTTCCATTCTCCTAATAGCCTGATATCATTTTCGGTTAATGTTTCCAGATGATCCAGGGAGATGGCATTCATTTTTATGCCTGTCTCAATACCTCCGATACTGTTTAATTGGTTGACATGTAATTTTGGTTTCAATCCATGAAGCGCTGCTGCTTTGCATATCTGTTCTGTTTCTTCCGGAGAAAAAAAACCTGTTTCACAAAATACATCTACATAATCAGCGAGTTTCTCTTTTTCTATAACAGGCATAATCTGCTCCGTGAGCATTTGTATATAGGCTGCATGATCTGATCTATATTCGATTGGAAAAGTATGTGCGCCTAAGAAGGTAGATCGTATAAGCATTCCCGTTTCTTTTTCCAGCCGCCGTATCACGCGTAGCATTTTTAATTCTCCTTCAACCGATAACCCATACCCACTTTTTATTTCGATTGCGCCAGTTCCCAAACGTTGTAATTCTTTCAAACGAATTAATGCATTTTCAAACAGTTCATCTTCTCCTGAATCATTGAGTTTGCGAGACGAATTTAAAATACCTCCGCCCTTTGCTGCAATATCTGCGTAACTTAATCCCTGAATCTTATCAACAAATTCACTCTCCCTACTTCCTGCAAATACAATGTGTGTATGACTATCACACCACGCAGGCAATATCATTTTTTCACAGACATCCACCACATTTTTAGGAAGTACCGGAACTTGTAATTCAAGATCCATCATATAACCAAAATCTAAAATGAGATCATCTTCTATTAAAAGAAATGCATGTTCTATGGAAGGCAATTCTGCTAATTGACTTCCCCGCAACGGTTCGTTTGTTTCCCGAACATTCAATAGCTGTTTGATATTGATATAAAGCGTAGTCATGGCAACAAAGATAACAGGATCAACTTTCCATTTGATTATAATTCTGCGGCAATTTTATTTGCAAAATCCTCTAATGAAGGATCACGAGCGCCCATGAGCAGTAAAACACATTCACTGTTCAAATGTGGTTTAACTGTTTTTAAAAAATCATTTCTATCTGCAACAAAAA
>JBKJSZ010000159.1:0-3744 GCA_046593675.1 Ferruginibacter sp. | reverse complement strand
GTTCAACGGAAGGCAAAAACACGTACAAATTGAATCTTCCTTCCAGCGTCACAATGTCGCCGGGAAGTTATATTCTCAACATAATTGTTGATGGGAAATTGACCAGGACCATCAGATTAATTAAGGTCAACTAGAAAAACCTCACGTTTTAATAATCTGGTATTTCATAATACCAGATTTTTTTTGACCTTTGCACAGCTTCACCTCACTAAAACTAACTTAGCATGGATCTTTTATATTTTTTAAAAGCTCTTTACAGAAAGAAATGGATCATCCTACTGTTGTCGATGATAGCAGTAATTGCCACCTTTCTTTTTCTATTGAAAAAGAAGCCATTTTATTTTTCCGTGGCGCAATATTCAACGGGCTTTACGGCAGAAAAAATCAAACTTGCCGATGGTACAGCGGCAATAGATCTTTATACAGTTGATGTAAAATTTGACAACGTAATTGAAACTATAAAATCGCCGCAGGTAGTCAGCAGAATTTCTTATGCATTATTGCTGCATGATTTGATTAATCCAAAATCTGCTTATCGTAAACTTAGTGTGAGGGAAAAGGAAAAGTTAGCCTATCGCCAGATGAATATGGATACTGCAAAAAGGATTTTGATGCATAAACTGGCGAACAATGAATTGCTCAGAACCGATATTCCGGAAGAAAATAAAGTGATAGATTTCATTTCATTATATAAATATGATTACGAGACTATCTTAAAATTCCTGAACGTAAATCGTGTGGCCAGAACAGATTATTTAGATATCACGTACAGTTCTGAATCTCCTGAATTAAGTGCTTGGCTCGTGAATGCAGTTGGTACAGAATTTTTAAATTATTATAAGAAATTAAATACCCTTCGTACAGATGAAACAGCGGAAAGTATCAAGAGCTTGATGATGGCACAACAATCCAAAGTAGATAGCTTAAGCTCAACTTTACTCACTGAAAAAATCAGCCAGGGAACAATTGATCCGGTAAGCAGAACTACCAGTGCCATGGAAACGGTCACCGAAATAGAATCAAGGCTTGCGGATGAAAAAAGTAAATATAACCTGCATGTAAACAGGGTAAATTATTTATCAGAAAGGCTGGCATCATTACAACAAAGTTTAACAGCTGGAAGTGGAAGTAATGATGAGGTGATTCGTCTGACCAATAAAAAAAATGACCTCGTTGCTGAACTTAACCGAAAAGGTGGAAACGATGCGGCATTGCAGCAGCAGATAAATTCTATCGGGACAGAAATAATTCTGAAATCAAATTCGGGTGAAAATAAAAATAAATTAAAGCAGGATATTGATAATATCAACAAAGAATTAAGTGAAGAACGTGCTTCTGCAAATGCTTCTGAAATAACTATAAAAGATTTTAATTCCCGCATTCAGAAATACATGGGAATGACTAATTCGAATCCGGGAAGTGGCGTTAAAATGGATGTGATCAAAACACGTCTGGAAATGGAAAATGAGCAGTTGAAAAATGTAAAGGAAAGATTATCGCAGATTCAGGGATTGCAAAAAGATGATCCAACATCCAATTTCATACAAACGAGAATGGGTCTTCCTTCTGCACAACCGGAATCAAAAAAAACATTATTAAAGATGGCACTTGCCGGAGTTTCGGTTTTCCTGTTAAGCGCATTGATTTTTATTTTTCTGGAAGTATTTGATACATCTGTAAAAACCCCTTTGATATTCAACCGCGTTGCCCGTCTTAAAAGCACACACGTTTTAAATAAGTTGAATCTTAAAAAAACAAATGTGCTGGATGTTGTGATGTTGGAAAATGAAGGAAAGAAATTTGAAAATCAAAATAATTTTAAAAATAATATTCGCAAACTACGTTTCGAATTGCTGAACAGTGGCAAGCAGGTTTTTCTATTTACCAGCACACAAAAACGAACAGGAAAAACAACTGTGATCGAGGCTTTGTCTGCCAGTTTATTATTAAGCCATAAAAAAGTTTTACTGATTGATATGAACTTCAGTAATAATACGCTTACGAGGGATTTTAATACAGATGTATTTATTCAGGATGTAATACAGAAAATTCGTTATGATGAACCTGTTGGCAAACAGAAATTGACCGGTATAACTTCCTATGATAATTTAAAAATCATTGGATGTAAAGATGGAAACATCACACCGTCAGAAGTTTTGGATAAAACCGATATGAACAAATTTATATCCGCATTTGCCCGCGAGTTTGATTTTATTATTATTGAAGGCGCTGCATTGAATTTTTACGCTGATACCAGGGAAATTGAAACTTTTTCTGAAGCGTTATTCTGTGTTTTTTCTGCAGATACTACTATTTCACAAGTGGATCACGAATCAATCCGTTACCTTAATAACTTAAAAGAAAAAAATCAGGGAACTATTCTTAATAAAGTTTTTCTGGAGAATATCAATTCCTGATTATCTTATCAATGAAAACGCTTCGTCATGGCTGGATCGATTATGCAAGAGGCATTGCCATCATTCTTGTGCTCTACCGGCATGTGTATGAGGGATTGAAACATTCGACTGTCTCCGTTTTAGGGTATGAGCAAATCGAATATGCAAATATTTTATTTTTTAGTTTCAGAATGCCCTTATTTTTTATTGTTTCCGGTTTCTTTGTGGCGGCAAGTCTTCAAAAAAGAGGTTTGAAAGAATTTATTTCTACTAAAACTAAAACCATTTTATATCCCTATTTTTTATGGGGAATTTTGCAAATCACTTTGCAATTATTTTTTTCAAAACTGGTTAATACCCAACGAACACTTGCTGATTATTCCTTTCTTCTTTATTTGCCAAGGAATGTTGAGCAGTTCTGGTATTTATATGCCTTATTTAATGTTTCCGTTTTATATGCATTGATCAAAATTTTCATCAGGCCTAATGCCTTTCAGAATATTGTATTCGGTCTCATCTTATTTTATGGATCAGCTCTACTGGCGCAGAATTCGGTTAATATGGGATTTATTCACGATATCATCCATTATTATTTGTTCTATGCAATAGGAGATGCATCGGCACGTTTTATCCGGGAACCAAAGGTGGTGGCCAAATTGCAAGATGGTAAAAACCTGCTCATCTTAATAATTCCTTTTATAATAACACAGGCCTATTTTTTATATGAAAACCTGAAATATGAAACGGAATATTTTGATTTTGTAGAAAATTATCAACCGATTATTTTCATTTTTGTAGCATTGATAGGCTGTGCATTTATTATCAACCTTTCCTTTTGTTTGCAGAAGTGGAAGTTAATGAACTGGCTTAGGGAACTTGGCCGGCATTCGCTGTATATATATGTATCTCATGTGATCATACTCGCATCCTTGAGAATATTTATGACCAGGGTTTTAGACATTTATAATCTTCCGGTTTTATTGATCTCCGGAATTATTGCAGGATTAATTTTACCGGTGCTGCTCTATAAGTTATGCGTAAAAATAAATTTTGCATGGCTCTTTACATTGGAACGTAAAGCAAAAACGATTTTGAATTAGAACAAATTATTTTTATGAAGATTCGCAATCCGAAAAGTAGATTTGATATTAATGTTAAACGAAGCGATCATGTGTTAGACGTTGGCGGCGGACATAATCCTCATCCACGTGCGAATGTGGTGGTTGATAAATTTACAGATACAAATTATCATAGAAGTGGAGATATCAAAGTTTTAAAAAAACAAAAATTCATCAATGCGGATGGTGAGAATCTTCCCTTTGCAGATAAAGAATTTGATTATGTGATC
>JBKJSZ010000185.1:0-4478 GCA_046593675.1 Ferruginibacter sp. | reverse complement strand
TTGGTGGTTTTGAGGAGGTTTCTTTGACGTCGCTAATCGTGAATCCAAAATAGAAAACGACAAACAGCTTTCCCTTTCTCCGGGTTTTTGGGATGACAATGTGCGGGCCACGTCTATACTCAAAGAAACTAAGGTAAATGAATACTGGGTGAATATGTTTCACCAGGTAGAAACAAATATTGAAGATTTTGCCGTGTTGTTCGATTTCTGGAAAGAAGGAGAAGCCACGGAACAGGAAGTGAGAGTTGCATATGATAAAGCATTTGCTTCTATTGAAGAAGCCGAATTTAAAAGCACCTTAAACGAACCTACGGATGCTTTGCCGGCTGTAATGCAGATCAATAGTGGTGCAGGTGGTACGGAAAGCCAGGATTGGGCTGAAATGCTTGCGAGGATGTATCGCATGTATGGTGAAAAACAAGGATGGTCTGTAACAGAACTCGATTGGCAATGGGGTGACGGAGCCGGAATTAAAACCTGTACTTTTCAGTTTGATGGGCCTTTTGCATTTGGATTTTTAAAAGCCGAAAGTGGTGTTCATCGGTTAGTAAGAATTTCACCATTTGACAGTAATGCCCGCCGTCATACTTCCTTCGCCAGTATTTATGTGTATCCATTGATAGATGATACAATTGAAATCGACGTAAATCCGGCAGATGTTGAATGGGCGTTTTTCAGAAGTGGCGGAAGTGGCGGGCAAAACGTAAATAAAGTGGAAACGGCGGTGCGTTTAACCCATAAACCCAGCGGCATTATTGTAGAATGTCAGCAAGCCAGAACGCAGGGTGAAAACCGGGATAAGGCTATGGCGATGTTGAAGAGCCGCTTATATGAGGAGGAAATGCGAAAACGTCAGGAAGCAATGGATGCAACTAATAGTAAAAAGAAAAAAATAGAGTGGGGTTCACAGATACGTTCCTATGTTTTTCATCCTTACAAAATGATAAAAGATCATCGTACAGATTATGAAGTAGGAAATGTAGGTCCTGTAATGGATGGTGAAATAGATGGATTTATCAAAGCTTATTTAATGGCTGAAAAAGAAACGGAATAATGGTATAGAAGTGAAAAGGCTTCCACTAATTTGCAAATTAATTTTATAAAATATTAAATACATACGGATGCAACACGGAGATTTTTATTATCCCATTCCTGTAAATGAACCTGTACTTTCTTATGCACCCGGAAGTGCTGAAAAACGGTCATTGAAAAAAGTTATAGAGGAATTAAAAAATACAAAAGCGGATGTGCCAATGTACATCGGCAACGAAGAAGTGCGCACCGGAAAACTTTTAGATATTCGTCCGCCGCATGAACACAAACATGTATTGGGGCAATTTCATACAGGTGATGCTTCCCATGTAAAAAAAGCCATAGATGCAGCATTGGGTGCAAAAGAAAAATGGGCTTCTATGAGTTGGGAAAACCGGGCGAATATTTTTTTAAAAGCCGCCGATTTGCTGGCCACAAAATACCGCCCTTACATCAATGCAACCACCATGCTGGGACAAAGCAAAAATGCATATCAAGCGGAAATTGATAGTGCCTGTGAGTTGATCGATTTCTTACGGTTCAATGTTCATTTTGTAAGTGAGATTTATCGCCAGCAACCTATCAGTGGTCCGGGTATTTATAACAGGATGGAATATCGTCCGCTCGAAGGATTTGTTTTTGCTTTAACGCCTTTTAATTTTACGGCCATTGGTGGAAACCTGCCTACTAGTGCAGCCATGTGCGGGAATGTGGTGGTGTGGAAGTGCGCCAATACGCAGGTGTACAGTGCGCAAATGTTTATGAAAGTGTTGTTGGAAGCAGGTCTTCCTGCAGGTGTTATCAACCTGGTTTTTGTGGATGGTCCAACTATGGGAGATGTGTGTTTCAATCATCCGTATTTTGCAGGAATTCACTTTACAGGAAGTACAGGTGTATTTAACAGGATGTGGGAAACGATAGGGAAAAATACGCCAATCTATAAAAGTTATCCAAGAATTGTTGGGGAAACAGGGGGAAAAGATTTTGTGATCGCGCATCGTTCGGCAGATCCTGACGTTGTAGTAACCGCCTTGGCAAGAGGTGCTTTTGAATACCAGGGACAAAAATGTTCTGCTGCAAGCCGCGCTTATATTCCTTCCAACATGGCAGAAGAAGTAAAGGAGAAACTAATAGCAGAAATTAAAACAATGAAAATGGGAACAGTGGAAAACTTCACCAATTTCATAAATGCAGTGATAGATGAAAAAAGTTTTGACAAACTGGAAGGATATATTAAAAATGCCCAAACTGCAAACAGCGGAGCAAAAATAATTGTTGGCGGTAAATGTGATAAATCAGAAGGATATTTTATTGAACCTACCGTTATCGAAGTTTTTGAACCAGATTATGTAACGATGTGTGAAGAATTGTTCGGGCCTGTTCTTTCTATTTATGTGTATGATGAAAATAAATTTGAAGAAACGCTGAACATCGTTGACAATACTTCACCTTATGCTTTAACAGGCGCTGTTATTTCAAAAGACAGGTATGCGATTGAAATGGCCACAAACCGATTGAGAAACAGTGCTGGAAATTTTTACATCAATGATAAACCAACGGGTGCCGTTGTTGGACAACAACCTTTTGGCGGAGCACGAGCCAGCGGTACAAATGATAAAGCAGGAAGTATGCTGAATCTATATCGGTGGTTGAGTGCACGAACCATCAAAGAAACTTTTGTATCACCCACAGATTACCGTTATTCGTTTTTGAACGAAGCTTAAATATGATACAGGTATTATCTCCACAACAATTATCCCTGAGTTTGTTGCGCCTGGCGCATCAGCTTACGGAAGATATAACGGATGTTGAAAATACCGTGTTCATTGGTTTACAACCCCGAGGCATTTATATCAGCGACCGTATTATTGAGCAGATAAAAATATTAATGAGTGGTGATGTGCAGTATGGAAAACTGGATATTACTTTTTACAGAGATGACTTTAAAAAACAACTTCATCTTGCCAATGCAACAGACATTCCTTTTTCTATAGAAAATAAAAAGTTGATTCTTATAGATGATGTGTTGTACACTGGCAGAACCATACGGTCTGCATTAGATGCATTAACAGATTTTGGAAGGCCTTCGTCAGTAAAATTATGTGTACTGGTAAACAGAAGGTTTGAAAGGGAATTGCCGATTCAGCCGGATTATTGCGGTTTAACAATAGATAGTGTGCAGGCACAAAAAATTAAAGTAATAAAAGAAACAGGAGAGGTGGTGAGGGAGTGAATTTGCGAATGTGCAAATTTGTGAACGAAAAAGTGTGAAGATGGGAAAAGAATTAATGTGATTTAAAATTAACATTCAAAATAAATTCTGTGCAGCTTTCAACTCCTCACTTACTTGGAATTAAAGAACTCACACAACAGGATATTAATATCATCCTGTCTACTGCCACTCAGTTTAAAGAAGTGTTGCAAAGGCCAATAAAAAAAGTGCCTTCTCTGAGAGACGTTACCATTGTGAATTTATTTTACGAAAATTCTACGCGTACCAGAATATCATTTGAACTTGCAGAAAAAAGATTGAGTGCAGATGTAATTAATTTCAGTGCCGCTGCATCTTCCGTTTCTAAAGGAGAAACCTTGCTGGATACTGTCAATAATATTCTGAGTATGAAAGTGGATATGGTTGTCATGCGGCACAGCGCATCCGGTGCGCCACATTTTCTTTCTAAACATCTTACAAAAACCTCAATCATTAATGCAGGTGATGGAATAAATGAACATCCTACACAGGCATTACTGGATGCATTTTCCATCCGGGAAAAAATAGGTTCTTTACAAGGTAAAAAAATTTTACTCGTAGGCGATATTATGCATTCACGGGTGGCATTAAGTAATATTTATTTATTGAAAAAATTAGGGGCTCAAGTAATGGTATCAGGTCCGCCAACCTTAATGCCTGTTTACCTTAAAGAAGCCTTAGACGTACAAGTTGAATATAATATTGATAAAGCATTGCAATGGTGTGATGTGGCAAACATACTTCGCATACAGCTGGAAAGGCAAGACCAGGTTTTATTTTCATCTTTAAGAGAGTATCATCAGGCTTATGGGATAACAAAAAAACGCCTGGAAAAAATCAACAAAGAAATTATCATTATGCATCCGGGACCTGTGAACCGGGGCGTGGAAATTGATAGTGAGGTGGCAGATGGTAATAATTCAATTATATTACAACAGGTAGAAAATGGTGTTGCCGTAAGAATGGCCGTTTTATATTTATTATCCGATTCTTCATCTTCAGACTAATTCCTGCATAAACACCCTCAAAACATTTTAGGATTTTCAGAAATTTCGGTAACGACACGAATACCTTTGTAATTATCAGGAATTAAGTTAGTCTGCCTAAGATCTTCTGATATATAAATTACAATCACTTCTTTTCCATCCGCTTCCTTTATGCCCGCGCCGGTGATCGATTGTTCTTTACTTTTTAA
>JBKJSZ010000147.1:0-3319 GCA_046593675.1 Ferruginibacter sp. | reverse complement strand
CCCCTATCACCCAGTTCATATAATTTTCACTGTTATGTATTTTTTCTACCAGCCATTTTCCACCAAAAATGAAAACACAATTCCCAAGCAATGTGCCCACGCCAATACCAATGATATAAAAATTATATTGTTTTTTTATAGGGTGAAGAATTTTTTTTGTAAATAAAACAGTGCTCCATCCAAACCAAAAAGGTATCTGAACGGGATTAATCGCACATAAAAACATTCCTAAAAGAATGCGGTTCATATTATTATGTAAAACAACATTTTTTGCGCCTCCATCACCTTTCGATGCCGCAATAAAACTTCCGATGGCCAATGCAACAATAATTGCCAGTGTAAACCATTCCATGATCCGCATTAATTTTTCCTGGCGCCTTACCCAATTGATGCCTACCAACGAAAGCCGTACATAAATCATTTCTACCAGCAATGATCCTATAGAGAATTGCAACGCATGATTCACGCTTTCCTGTATACCAATCTGCATAGCAGTAATATTCAACGTACCCATAGGCAAAGACCCTAAAAAACTTATCAGCAATCCCCAAATAAAAACCCGTCCGATATTACGCATGCAGTAAAGATAAAGAAGTACAATTGTATGTTTCGTGATGTCAGTTCATTCAGTCAAAATCTACTCCATATTATATTTTCATTCCCTTAAAGTTTAATAATTTACAGTATGCTGAAATCAACGATACAGTTATTACGTTTTCATTTTTCATTTTTTCTAATGCCCGTATTTTGGTTTGCCGCATCACTCACCAATCATTTTCAACTGTCAGATGCCATTTTAATTTTTATCATTTTACACCTTATCCTTTATCCATCAAGCAATGGATATAATAGTTATATGGACCGGGATGAAGGAAGCATTGGCGGTATTAAAAACCCAATGAAGCCTACCAAACAATTATACTATGTTTCTGTTGTGATGGACATGGCAGCCATATTCTTAGGTTCACTCATCAGCAATTGGTTTGCTCTAGGCATTTTCTTATATATTCTTGCATCACGAGCCTATAGTTACAGAGGAATACGATTAAAAAAATATCCTGTCGCAGGATTATTGACTGTAATGATCTTTCAGGGTGGATTAATTTTTTGGCTGGTGATGCATGGATTAAGAATAGAAAATTCAACGCAAGTTCCCTGGCTTGGCATGATTGCTGCCTCTCTATTAGTGGGAAGTTTTTATCCGCTAACGCAAATTTATCAGCATATTCAAGATAAAAAAGATGGCGTTAAAACTATCAGCATGGTATTAGGGTATAAAGGAACATTTATTTGCACTGCAATACTTTTTACCTTGGCCATGATTTGTATGACAGCATTGTTATTACGAACAGAAACAACACAACTTTTTATTGGATTCAATTTATTTTTTTTACCAACCTTGTTATTTTTTGGATGGTGGATGATCCACGTTTTTAAAGATTCCGTATATGCAAACTATTCTAATACCATGAAAATGAATATTATTTCTTCTGTTTGTTCCAATGCTGCATTTATTTATTTATTCATACAATTACATTGAGTACAATAACATCTATATCAACAAGAGTTCCATGCTATAAATATTCGCAGGATGAATTGCAGAGATTCGCGGAAAAAATATATGCAACAGATGAAACAGAAGCAAGAAAGATTCGTTTTTTATATGCCCATAGCGGAATCAAAGAAAGGTATTCTGTAATTCCTGACTTCAACAAAGCCTCCAATGAATTTACATTCTTCTCTCCTTCAGATAATCTGGAACCCATTCCATTAATTGAGAAGAGAATGGAATGGTATAACGTAGAAGCATTAAAAATATCGCAGGCTACTGTATTAGAATGTATGGCAGGAAAAATAAAAAAACAGGAGTTGACGCATCTTATAACGGTGAGTTGTACTGGAATGTGTGCGCCGGGATTAGATCTTCAATTGTTGGAAATTTTAGACCTTCCCAAAAATATTGTAAGAACCTCTGTAAATTTTATGGGCTGTTATGCGGCCATCCATGCTATGAAAATTGCAGATGCATTTTGCAGATCAACTAAAAATGCCAATGTATTAATCTTATGTACGGAACTTTGTACTTTACATTTTCAAAAAGAGGCCAACGCAGATAATATTACTTCCTCTTTATTATTTTCTGACGGATGTGCCGCGATGCTGATACAATCAGATCCGGCAGATAAAGGAATTAAGATCCAAAATTTTTATTCTGAATTATTTGAAGATGGCAAAAAAGATATGTCATGGGATATTGCCTCAACCGGTTTCCAAATGACGCTGTCTCCCAAAATTCCTTCTTTTATAAAAAATCATTTTGCGGATGTTGTACAGAATGCCTTACAGAAAATACACTTAACTAAAGATAACATTCATGCGTGGTGCATTCATCCGGGAGGAAAAAAAATTCTGGAAGCTGTTTCAGATGCACTACAACTAAAAACAAATGCATTGGAAGATTCTTATGATGTATTGAAAAATTTTGGAAACATGAGTTCTGCCACCATCCTGTTTGTTTTAAAAAAAATGATGGATAGAAATGTCCGTATTCCCATGATATTCGGCGCCGCGTTCGGACCAGGTTTAACTATCGAAACTTTTACCGCCAGTTATGATTGATGTGAAGCATAGAAGTGAACAAAAAGAATGGCTGGATGCGGATCATATTCCTTTTGAAGACATCAAACTGAATATGCAGGAATTAAATACCATCAACAATATTTTGGGCGGACATTCCATTACCATAAAAGGAATACAAAAATTATTAATTTATCAACAGCATAATTTGATCATTTGTGAAATTGGATGTGGTGGCGGAGACAATTTAATGAGAGTTGCAGAATGGTGCAGAAAAAAAAAGATTACCTCCACATTCATTGGCATTGATATAAAACAGGAATGCATTGATTATTGTAAAGAAAGATTTAAAGATAAGAACGTGCAATGGCTTTGTTCCGATTACAGGCAAATTCAATTCGCCTCAAAACCTTCCATTCTTTTTTCCTCACTTTTTTGTCATCATTTTACCGAAACAGAATTGATTGATATGTTGCCATGGATGAAAGAAAATTCAACTATCGGATTTTTCATAAATGACCTGCATCGTAATTTCATAGCTTATTATTCCATAAAATGGCTTACAAAATTTTTTTCAAAATCATATCTTGTAAAAAACGATGCACCGCTTTCCGTGACGAGAGGTTTCACAATTATAGAATGGAAAGCCATTTTCAAAAGGGCAAAAGTAGATTGCAACATTGAATGGAAATGGGCATTCCGGCACCTGATCACGCATCATCATGCATAATTCAATTATATA
>JBKJSZ010000370.1:0-4617 GCA_046593675.1 Ferruginibacter sp. | reverse complement strand
CAGAAACATTGGAACAGGCACAGGAAATATTTTTAGAAAAATATAAAGTAACCAAAGCAGATCTTAAACAGGATGAAGATGTTTTAGATACCTGGTTCTCCTCGTGGTTATGGCCTATGGAAGTTTTTAAAGGCATCAGTGATCCTGGAAATGAAGAAGCACGTTATTACTATCCGGGAAATGTTTTAGTGACAGGACAGGATATCATATTCTTTTGGGTGGCTCGTATGGTAATGGCTGGAATGGAATATGAAAAAGTAAAACCATTCCATGATGTGTATTTTACCGGAATGGTTCGCGACAAGCAAGGCAGAAAAATGAGTAAGAGCCTGGGTAACAGTCCCGATCTTTTAGACCTTATTGATAAATACGGTGCAGATGCAGTACGCTTTGGAATTATGATCTCCTCTCCCGCCGGAAATGATCTTTTATTCGATGAAGGATCTTTAGAACAAGGAAGGAATTTTAATAATAAGATGTGGAATGCCCTCAAACTACTGAAAATGTGGGAAATGCGGCAATCGGATACCGTGGAAGAAAATACATTTGCCATAGAATGGTTTGCCGACAGGCTGAAAGAAGTAAGTGCTGAGGTGGAAATGCTGTTGAAACAATTCCGCTTAAGCGAAGCTTTAAAAACGATCTACTCTTTGATATGGGATGATTTCTGTAGCTGGTATGTAGAATGGATTAAGCCCGGTTTCGAACAACCGATCAGCAAAGAAACGTATGCCATCACGGTTACTTATTTCACAGATCTCCTTCATTTGTTACATCCTTTTATGCCATTTGTAACAGAAGAAATTTACCATAAGCTGGATGTTAGAACAGATGATTTATGTATTCGCCAATATAATATGATTGAAACCCCACAGAAAAACATTTTACAAAAAGGGAATTTATTGAAAGATGTTATTACGGCTGTAAGAGATGTACGAAATAAACAACAGGTAAAACCAAAAGAAACGATCAGCGTTTACATTGATACCCATAATCCTTCTGCTTATAATGACATTAAAAACATTTTAATAAAACAGGTACATGCTGCGGAAATTTCATTCACGCAAGAAACCATTGCAAATAGCATTACTACGGTAATTGGAACAGATAAGTTTTTTATTCAAACACCACAGCCTTTGAATAACGATAAACAAAAGGATGATCTGGAAAAAGAATTACAACATTTAAAAGGATTTCTTGTTTCCGTTGATAAAAAATTAACGAACGAAAAATTTGTATCCAATGCAAAGCCTGAAGTGTTGGCCCTGGAACAAAAGAAAAAATCGGATGCCGCATCAAAAATAAAATTGATCGAAGAAAGTTTAGCAGCTTTGTAATAGTACGTTAAATCAAATATTAAATCATTGTCAATCGGTAGATTCGTGTACAAATAAATTTTATGCAGAAACTATTATCGTTATTTTTATTATGTACTGTTTTTAATTTTTCATTTGCGCAACGCACGGTTACGAAAACTTATTCAAAACCTTACAAACCTCCTACACTAACTACTTCATTATCGCAATATAAAGACACTTTACAAAAAATTTCTATTGAAGAAGCGCATCGTATCTTTTCGTTGCCGTTGCAGATTATCGATAATCAAAAAGTTGTGTATGCTATTTCCTCTTATCAGTTTATTTATAAAAAGTTGAATGTTTCAGAAGATGAAAATGGGAAAAAATATATAAAGCCTTCCATGACTGCACAAACTTTTAAAAGCACACCAATTTCCCCGATCTGGATCAGTAATATTAAAGATCAATTGAAATCCGGAGAGATCTTATGGTTCACAGATGTTATTGTAAAAGATAATAAAGGCAGGGTGATGTTTGCTCCCGATTTAAAATTTATGATCTTATAAATGCGGATTCGTTCAGCTTCCAAAAATGACATTCCTTTAATTCAGGGATTGGTTCATAATATATGGCCGAAAGTATATAGCCACATTATTTCAGAAGAGCAGATTACATACATGTTGGAATTAATGTATTCCCATGAGGCACTTTCAAAACAATTTGATGAAGGGCATCTATTCCTTCTTGCCGAAGAAGAGGATTCGCCGGTTGGTTTTGCGGCTTTTTCTAAAAAATCTTCTACCAACTATCATTTACAAAAATATGTATTAACTGATTTCCATAATAACGGAATCGGTAAATCGTTAATGGCATATATTATAAATTATGTATTTAAAAAAGGAGGCAACGCTTTGGAACTGAATGTAAACAGGAAAAATAGCGCCTTAAAATTCTATCAAAAACTCGGTTTTGAAATTATACGTTCTGAAGATATTGATATAGGAAATGGATGGTGGATGAATGACTTTGTCATGAAAAAAAGTCTGTAATTATTCTATACATAATTACGTAACGTTATAAATTTTATCAGCGATATACGTATAGTATTTTTACTATAACTTTAGTATAAATACAAAATAATTTAGCGTTTCATTTGGAATTTTAATTCTTTATATTAACTTTGCCTTATCCCTAACAATCCTTACCATTCATTACCAAATACCTGCTATCCTGTTTAATACCATCGTTAATTTTTTAATGTAATCCAATCTAAAAATTATTTATCCATGATGCGATAATCGCATATCCTGTTGGTATGTGTCGTCGTGTCTAAATATTTGACCATTTATAAGCATAGTATGAAAACGAAACTCTACCCTTCTTTGAAATCTTTATTGGGACTTTCCATTGTTCTGCAATTTGTATTCGCAGGAACCGTATTGGGCCAGGCCACATCATTGTGGACTAATCCAATTACGGCTGCAAATCCAAGTTCATTAAACCCTTATAATACAGGTGATGTAAAGCATGCGAACATAGCTGTTTCCGGTATTGGAAGAGGAACTTCGCTCAGCGCATTAGCAACGGCAAACGTGTATAATGCAAGTGGGTTTTCTACATCTGCTACTATTGATTTAAACGGTTATTTTGGATTTACACTCACACCTGCAACAGGTTATAGAATGAGTATGAGTTCTTTTGTATATGCTACAACTTCAGGTGCAAAGCCACCAGCAAGTTTTGCTTTTCGTACTGATGCAAACGCAAATAATTTTGTTACCAATATTGGAACACCAACAGTGGGTGGTACCACCATTACGCTCAGCGATGCTAATTTAACCTCTGCCACAACTTACCGGCTCTATGGTTGGAACAGAGGAAGTGGCAGTGGTGATACCTGGGGTATAAATGATTTTACATTTAATGGAAGTATCCTGGGATCGCCCACTACTTCCTTTTCTGGTTTAGGATATGTGTATGGGATTGCTCCGGGAACAGCACAAACTTTCCAGGTAAACGGTGCGGGATTGACGACCTCAACGGTAACCATAACGGGATCCACCAGTTACGAAGTATCTACTACCTCTGCAACCTCCGGGTTTGGCGCAACAGCAACATTAACAGCAACAAGCGGCACATTAGCCGCTTCTTCTGTTTGGGTAAGAATGAAAGCCGGAAAAAATGTAGGGACATATACAGAAAATATTACTCTTGACGGTGGTGGTGTAACAGGTGTACCCATTTCCTGTAGCGGCGTTGTTACCACAAAAACATTAACTGTTTCCGGCGCGGCCGTGAATAATAAAGTGTATGACCGCACCAACGCGGCAACTATAACAGGAACCCTGGTAGGAATTGAAGGTTCTGATGTAATTACATTTTCAGGAACCGGCACATACGCTAGTGTAAATGCTGGTAATGCGATCAGCGTAACCTCAACCAGTACTATCGCTGGTGCACAATCAGCCAATTATACCTTAACCCAGCCTACGGGATTAACCGGGAATATTACAGCGAAGCCTTTAACTATTACCTCACCGGTTGCTGCCAACAAAACTTATGATGGAAATACATCAACAACCATTACAGGCACTTTATCAGGAATTATAAGTCCTGATGTAGTTACCTTAACGGGTACAGGAACATTTGCAGCTGCAACTGCCGGAACAGGTATTGCCGTAACCAGCACCAGCACATTAGGTGGTGCGAATGGGGCTAATTATACACTGACACAACCCACCGGTTTAACAGCAAATATTACAACAAAAACATTAACAATAACGGGTGCCGCCGCTTCCAACAAAATATATGATGGCAATACAAGCGCAGTTATTACCGGAACATTAACCGGCGTTGTGGGATCAGATGCAGTAGTTTTGAACGGAACGGGTACATTCAATTCTTCTTCTGTAGGCACGGGTAAGCCGGTAACCTCTAGCTCAACATTAAGTGGAGCACAAGCCGCTAATTATACCCTAACGCAACCAACAGGACTTACAGCTAATATTACGGCAAAGGCATTAACTGTTTCTGCAGCTACTGCTTTGAGTAAAGTGTATGACCGTACCAATGCTGCTATTATCACAGGAAGTTTAGTGGGGTTAATTGGAGGTGATGTGGTAACTTTTAATGGTACAGGAACATTTGCATCGGCGAATGTTGGAACCGCTATTGCTGTAACATCAACCAGTACATTATCAGGTGCACAGTCATCAAATTATTCCTTAACACAACCAACAGGTTTAACTGCAGATATTACAACAAAAGCGTTAACGGTAAGCAGCGCTGTTGCACAGAATAAAGTATATGATGCCACAAC
>JBKJSZ010000113.1:0-3002 GCA_046593675.1 Ferruginibacter sp. | reverse complement strand
CCACTGTCTACCTGAATAGCGGATGCATGATCTTCTGCAATTTTTCTCCAATTAATATCATTTTGCATGGATATAAATGCGTCGTCAGCTGTTGCCGAAGTACTGCAATTGAAAATCAGAACATCTGCACTTTGTGCCCATTTATATTTTGATTTATTAGCCATATAATATTTCATCAAACCGGATGAATCTTCCGATGCTTTTCCCCAGATATTTTTTTCCATCACCTCAAATAACATATTGCCTTCCACAAATTCTTTCATTTGAAATCGGAAGTCATTGTTATATTCTTCCAGGTGTTCTTTATAATATTCAACTGCAGCAAACATGGAATAACGATCCCATAATCCTGCATTATTTTCTCCTTTGTAAGTATCTGCATTTCCTTTGTAATTAACCACAAATGCCAACCAGTCGGAAGCGTTGATCGTTTTATTCTTGAATTGAAGTATCGGTTTCTTGCTTATTGGAAATAATTTTATCATATCCGCATTGGCCAATGCACTATCTGCGTATCTAAAAAGATCTGCATCTTTTACAACAGCCAGTTTTTTCATTCCTGTTTTAGAAATAATTTGTTTAGCAAATCGATTGCGTGGCAATTCTATTCTGGAATCTTTCAAAATTTTTTGTTTGATATCAAATGAAGTGGCGGCTTCCAGTTTATCAGTTGAAACACTCGTATGAGATACTCTTTTTACAATATGAATTCCATAAGATGTAACAAACGGCTGGGTTATGTCGCCATCAGTAGTTAATTTAAACACTTCTTTTTCAAAAGCCTGGTCATATTTTCCTGTACCAAATTCAGGAAGTTCGCCACCCATCTGATACGTTAACTTATCGTCGCTGAATTGTTGTGCAGTTGCTGAAAAATCAGCGCCGTTTTTTAAAGCTCTGTAGATAGAGTCAGCTTTCTGAATCAATAATTTTGTTGAAGACATTTCTTCGCCCGGAGGAATTGAAAATAATATCTGTGCCACTTTCCATTTACCAGCCGCAGCACGTTCTTCCATCAATTTAAAAATGTGCCATGCGTTTTTTGATCGGTAAGGTTTGGATGATTGTCCCGTTTTTAAATTGTAAATAATATTCTCATAATTATAAGGAAGTGTAAACGCTGTGATAAATCCAATATCAGAAAATTTTGATGGTGCGATAGTATTGGTTTCATCCACTACCTGCTGATAATTATTTTTACCGGATTGTAAGTATGCGCTGATTTTGTTTATAGCTTCAAAAGCTTTTAAAGTATCTGAAGGATTTGAACCAGGCAATACAGGAACAGAAAAATGAAGAACATGAAGGTCTTTCTGGCTTCGGTCAAATGCTTCATTGTACAGATCTTTTACTGCTTTTTCATCAGTAAGATAATTATCCTGAACCTGTACTCTGAAATTCTTAACATCGGCTTGTATATGCGGCAGCGTATCCAATCTTTTTTCGCTGGCTGCCTTTACTTTAAGTTTAAAATTAGTATACAATTCAAGGTATTCACGAAGGGCTTTATCTTTATTGGTAACAGCCTGCTTGTTCTTATAATATGCTCGTAAAAATTCATCTTTGGTTACAACATTATTTCCATAAGTAAACAATGTCTGGCTATGAGAATGGAATGCGGCAGCTACAATTATTCCCAATAAAAAAATCTGCTTCATCATACTATTTTTTAGTTTTCATTTTCACCTGTATCAGATCGTTCAATTGTTGCCAGGTTAGTTTCTTTCCTATAATTCTTTTTTCTTTATCCAATAAGTATAAGGTAGGTGTTTGAATAACATCAAACAATTGTTTGTAACTCGGTGCCTGAGATTTTTTTTCTTCTTCCTGCATTTGTTTTGTCTGATGCACATTTATCCAACCTTTCAATTTGTGTTCTTTAATATAATTCACCCATGGAATTTTATCAAACTCTGTATTAACCGCATAAATTTTTACATTATCATTTTTCCATTTCGCCTGGTAAATAGAATCTATTCTTGGAATTTCCTGTTTACAATGCCCGCAATTCGGATCCCAGAAAATCACCACCGTAAAATCTCCTTTCTGATCATACAGTGACTGCACTTTACCGGTTGAGTCAAGCAACTCTAAATTGGCAGCCGTTTCACCAATGAGATTCGACATTTGCATATACGCTCTGCGGGAAATGGTTTCCATTTGTTTTTCATTCAACCAAGGCGTTAAACCTTTACTGTGATATTTATTAAATAAATGAACAAACACCGCATCCTGTCCCATATATTTCGGATTGATATATTCATCCGTGAACCAGTTCAGTAAAAATTTATACATCTCGGGAGCTGATCTGGCCAGCAATAATTTATAATCAAGATCCTTAATAATACTATCGGAAGCCTGAGGAATAATTTCCCTGTAATAACGCTCTAATTTGGGTTGAAAAAATGGCGTTCTTATCACACGCTCATCCATGAAAGTAATGCCATCCCAGTAATGCGATTTATAATAATAATAATTTTCCATGGAATCTTTTGTCGTTACCGGTTTTTTAATCGGAACATCTGCATCTTTCATGGCGGATAATAAAGCTGCCATCATGCTCTCGGGATTATTCTTTACCAGTTCATTCCTGTATTTGTTTAATTCATCATTATACTGATTGTATTTTTTTTCGTGTAGGAGTGAATCTTCTTTTGTTAGAGATGCATTGTACGCAAACTTTTCATTTTGCATTTGCTGCCCTTTGTTCATAACATATTTCTGATACGTTTCAAATAACAGGTTGGCCGTTGAGCCGGTAACACTCATTCCTGTATAGTCAGCAGTATCTGCTTTTACAGAAATTGCCTGCTCTTTATCAATCAGAAAATCTGCTGTTAAGGTTCTATTGGGAAATGCGATAGCGTAAATACCGGGAACCAGCGGTTTTGCTCCCGTAAAAATTGCAGTACCATTTGCACTTATTGCTGCCGAATCTGCAATGTTATAATTCTTGCCCATGTGAAAGGCCAGATAGACAATGCCCGACGTATAGCTTTTTG
>JBKJSZ010000374.1:0-2597 GCA_046593675.1 Ferruginibacter sp. | reverse complement strand
AGGAATATAAAGCCGGTCAGAAGAAATACGAAGCACTTGTTACAGACAATGGTGGCGAAGTATTGAGCACAAAACCATGGGGACTAAAATCACTGGCCTATCCTATCGCTAAGAAGACTACCGGTCTTTATTGGGTGATGGAGTATACTGCGCCAACCAGCTTCAATGAAAAGTTGAAAATTCAACTTTTGCGTGACGAGAGTGTCATGCGTCACATGTTCACTGTACTCGATAAATACGCCGTTGAGTACAATGTTAAAAAGAGAAGTGGTGTACATTCAGGAACTGAAAAAGCGGAAGCATAATGGCAAAGTCAAACGAAATTAAATACCTCACAGCCATAAAGGCTGAGAAACGTCCAAAGAAATATTGCCGTTTCAAGAAAATGGGTATCCGCTACATCGATTATAAAGATGGGGATTTCCTGAAAAAATTCTTAAATGAGCAGGGTAAATTATTGCCACGCCGTATTACCGGAAACTCTCTGAAGTTTCAGCGTAAGGTGAGCGAAGCAGTTAAAAAAGCCCGCCAGATGGCGATATTGCCGTATGTAACTGATCTTTTAAAATAGGAGTCCGCCATGCAAGTAATATTGATACAGGATGTAAATAACCTAGGTGGTGTAAATGAAATGGTAACAGTAAAAAACGGTTATGGCCGTAATTACCTGATCCCTTCAAAATTCGCTATTGAAGCAAGTGCTTCCAACATTAAAATGATGGAAGAAAAGAAAAAGCAACAGGCTAAAAAAGAAGCCAAGCTGCTTGCTGAAGTAAATAATGTAATTTCTGTACTGAATGAAGGTGCCATTAAAATTGGTGCTAAAACCGGTACAAGCGGAAAAATATTCGGAAGTGTTACTTCTGTTCAGATAGCCCGTGCTATTCGTGAACAAAAAGGATATGAAATCGACAGACGTCGTATTACTATTCTTGATGAGGTAAAAGAACTGGGTACTTTTAAAGCTAAAGTTGATTTCGGAAACGGAAACGAAACCGATATTGATTTTGAAGTTGTTGGAGAATAATTCATCCGGAATTTATATAAAACCGCCCCAGTGGCGGTTTTTTTGTTTTTCCTTTATAATTTATATCTGTTTTATAAATAAAATTAGTTCAGGTTAATTCCCTTACATTTGTATTGCTTTAATGGTTTTAGTTTTCTTGCTGGCTGATTGTATCTTTAATAAAAGCTTTTTCAGTTCATTGTAGCAACTAAATCATTCTAGTTTTTTTTAAATTATTAAAAGTTTTTTTACAATGAACATTTATGTTGGAAATCTTAGTTGGTCAATGACTGATGAAGATTTAAGTAACCTGTTTACCCAGTATGGCACAGTTACAAGCGGTAAAATTTTGAAAGACAAAATGAACGGCCGTAGTAAAGGTTTCGGTTTTGTTGAAATGGAAGACGATGAAGCTGCACGTACAGCTATCGCTAACCTGAATGAAACAGAAGTCCAGGGTCGCAAATTAATCGTTAACGAATCTCAACCTCGCCAGGAAGGTGAAGGTGGATACAAAAAACGCAGCGGCGGCGGCGGTGGTTATGGCGGCGGCGGTGGTCGTAGCAGTGGTGGTGGATATGGCGGCGGCGGCGGACGTAGCGGCGGCAGTGGTGGTTATGGCGGTGGCGGTGGTCGCAGCAGCGGCGGCGGTGGGAATCGTAGCGGCGGCAGCGGCGGATATAATAAAGATTATTAATATTCCTACTGATAAAATAATTACATCCTGCAAGAAACTGCAGGATTTTTTTTTGTCTGTTCCCTCTGAACTCTACCTCATAAAAATCATTCTAAAAAAACCCGGAAAATTCCGGGCTGATCACTTTATACTAACTTATTTTTTGTATTCAACAATACCTACACGGTTTCCCAACGAAGCTGTTGCCATAAAACGATTATCCCGGGAAACTTCGTCCCACAGATCTGACATTTCTTTTGAAAAATTAATATCATCCAATAAAATTATAGCATGATCAGAACAATGTTTTAAAACAATTTCCAGCTGAGGTTCTACAAATTCTCTCGTATGAATCGCATCAATAAAAGCGATATCAATTCCCTTAGTATTGCTTAAAGTTTGCTGAGCATGATCTTCGAAAGTTCCTTGCGTTAATGTAAACCTGTTACTTACAGATGCGAGGTTTTTCTCCGCTATTTTAGCCCAGACTTCATTGGGTTCATAAGTAAATAATCTTCCTTTCGCACTGTCTTCTATTCCATTTAACCAATACATTCCGGACACACCGAATGCTGTTCCAAATTCCACTATGGTTTCCGGTTTAAATTGCCGGGTAATTTCAGAATACAATGGCCCCATCAGCCAATGCGTTCGAACTCTATCCGGCAGCCGGGATTCATTATCTTTTTTATAACCGCCCCACAAAGGTTGTTTTCCCATATTATTGGTTGCATCTGATAATGCTTCAATCCTTCTGGTTTTATGATCGATCCGTGGCCTTACTATTTTTTCTTTGAATTTCTCAGCAAGCAAGGATCCTTCTTTTTTTATTACCCAGTTGATTTCGATACCACGATTTTTTAAAATACGGTAACAGGCGATCTCAAATTCTTTTTTAATATTCATACTCAATCA
>JBKJSZ010000218.1:0-5208 GCA_046593675.1 Ferruginibacter sp. | reverse complement strand
CTTCTCTCACCCTGTTATCTAAAAGGATGATGCAATCGGAGATATATTCCTCCAGTCCATGACGTGTATACAAACCGTTTTGTCCCGTCTCGCCTGTAACAATTGCTGTGACCTGTTTTTCTTTAAGCCATCGGAAAAGTCTTTTGATCTCTAAGCGAAGAATACCAACATCTGTAATGCCTGCAAAAAGAGATTCCAAAGAATCTAAAACAACACGTTTGGCATGGATAGAATCAATTGCTTCTTCCAAACGAACGAATATTCCCTCCAAATTAAAATCTGTTTCCTGAATGTCTTTGCGCTCTAAAACAATATTTTCGAGCACAATCTTTTTGCGTGAAACAAGCGACGGCAAATCCATATTGAGAGAAGCCACGTCTTTAAAAAGTTCATCTTCCGTCTCTTCAAATGACATAAGAACCCCCGACTCGTTGTAATCGGTTGCCCCCTTAATTAGAAAATCAATTCCAAAAAGGGTTTTCCCAGAGCCGGCATTTCCGGAAACTAAAGTGGTTCCATTTTGCGGTAACCCACCTTCGGTAATTTCGTCAAAACCTTTGATACCGGTAGGGCATTTGAGTAACTTAGTATGTTTGGTAGTATCTTTTTTCTTGGTAGTTTTTAACATTTGATATTACTTTATTCTTTTTTACAATGAAATTTAATTAGACTTTAAAAAGTAATAAATGTTCAGAATTGTTATTGATTTTTTTTCAAAAAATTAATTCTATCTCTGTTCTCACCTAATTTTTTCTTGTACTAATTACCCGTAACTTAATTTTTAATAAGTTTTGAAATGGTGTAAGGTGTATTATTCAATGCACGCCGAAATGTATTTGTGTCAATCTCTTCCAATGATGCAATTACCATTGTCTTTTTTTCTAAATCAACTGAAACAGTTGTTACACCAGACACACTAGATAATGTCTGTTTAACTGCTGAGGCACAACCCCCACAAGTCATTCCGTCAATATGATAAGTATTAGCAAAAAAATTTTCCATCATTATTCTATTTAATTATTACTCATTTTTGGTTTTCTGTTGCTTATATCAAATAGTACTTGTTGCCAAACACTTTCTTCAGTTTTTACATTTAGCGGCTGAATCTGTCTAAATTTGAAAACCATCTTTTAATATTTAAATAGTAGCCGTAAGATTAGCTTTTCTTCATCATAGAACTTTTTATGCCCTTCTTTTTCATAAACCCTTTCATTCCTTTCTGCATCCTAGAACATTTACCCATCTTTCCATTCAATTCCATGCAGTCGCCCTCTTTCATCATCATTTTTTTCCCGTCCTTCATGGTACATTCGCCAGTCATTGAACATTTGGTGCCGTTTTTCATAGTCATGTTCATTTCCATCGGCTTTGCTTTACCATTTTTCATTTCCATCATTTTAATTTTAAATGGTGAATTGAACATTTTTGTAAAGGTGGAGATAGTTCAAAAAAAAAGTGTTATACTATTCTTGAAAAATATTATATAATTCACACATCTAAAAATTACCATAAAGCTAGAAAACTACTTTTTACTTTGGGTTTAAAACTGGCAAGTATCGAAAAACATTACCAATATATCACGAATTGACAAAAAACGACTGAGAACAATTAGCGACAGTTAACGACAATTAAAGACAGTTAAATCCACAAAGGTTTTTTTAAGAAAAGTGAATTTTCAATTTTTATAGAAAGCATTTTGATAGTGCTAGGCGGCAACCATAATAGGATGTATTGCAAGCCTATCATAATTTTTAAAATGTCATTTGATAATTCGTATTTTCAAATCTGCATTTCCCTAAACATTTGTAGATACTTAAGTTAATTATGTCAGATGATCAAAAGAAGTAACTAGAACAACAACTTTGGAATATAGCTAACACCCTGCGTGGTAAAATAGATGCAGATGAGTTCCGTGATTATATTTTAGGCCATATTTTCTTTAAATATCTTTCAGAGAGAATAGACCTTTATGCTAATAACATATTAAAGTCCGACAAAATTGTATATAGGAGCATTAAGGAAAACACCACAGAAGGCAAAGAATTCATTGAAGCTATACGTGAAGAATCATTGGAGAAGTTGGGTTTCTTTTTAAAACCTTCTGAACTGTTTAGCGAAGTGACCGCACGAGGAAGTAGTGACAAAGAAGAAGATAAAAGCAATTTCATCTTAGGTGATTTACAAAAAATTCTGACCAACATTCAGCAGAGTATAATGGGTACTGAAAGCGAAGAAGATTTTGATCATCTTTTTGAGAACATGGATTTAAACAGCCCAAAACTTGGCAAAACTCCTGAGGCAAGGAATACAATTATTGCAAAAGTGCTGTCCCACCTTGATAAGATTGATTTTAAATTAGAGGATACTGAATTGGATGTGTTGGGTGATGCTTACGAATACCTCATAGGGCAATTTGCCAGTGGTGCAGGCAAGAAAGCGGGAGAGTTCTACACGCCTCAGGAGGTAAGTAAAGTATTGGCAAAGATTGTAACCATTTAATTCTATAAATAATAATGATTTAATAAAATTTTCATTCCCTTCATTACCTCTGCAAAATCACATTGCATCTTTGGTGCAGCAATTTTCAAATGATACAAAAATCATTGTAACTACCATTCAAAAACTAAATACTGCCATCAGCAAAAACCACTATTTGAGCAGGATGGAAAAATTGAAAAACGAAAATATTGTTTTCATTTTTGATGAATGCCACCGAAGTCAGTTTGGCCATACACATAATAGGATAAAAGCTTTTTTTAATAACATTTAGATGTTTGGGTTTACAGGTACGCCCATTTTTAAAGACAAGGCTGCAAAGAATGATTTAGGCAAACGCACTACAAAAGATTTGTTTCAAGATTGCCTGCACAAATATGTAATTACAGATGTTATTAAAGATGAAAATGTTTTAAAGTTTTCGGTGGAGTATGTAGACAAATACAAGCGCAAAGACACAGCAACCGAAATAGATATTGAAGTGGAGGACATCGACAAAAAAAGTAGATGGAATCACCTAAGCGGTTAGAAAAAATTACAGATTACATTTTAGCAAACCACAACCGCAAAACGCATAATAAGGATTTCACTGCAATGTTTTATGTGAGCAGTATTGAAACACTCATAAAATATTACGACATTCTGAAAGAGAAAAAGAATGAAGGAACACAATTTAAAAATTGCAACGGTCTTCAGTTACACAAACAACGAAGATGATGCAGATGCAAATGGTTGTATTCTTGAAGAACTTTCAGTTGTGGAAGATCCTCGTGCACTTTATGGTATGCACAAACACAGCCGGGAGAAGTTGAATGAGTATATTGAGCATTACAATAAAATGTTTGAAACAAAATTCTCAACCAAAGTCAGCGAAAATTTTTACAATTATTACAACGACATTTCCTAAAAAGTTAAGGAACGTAAGATTGATATTTTACTTGTGGTAAATATGTTTCTTAACAGGTTTTGACAATTCTACTTTAATTACATTGTATGTAGATAAGAACCTGCGCTACAATGGTCTTATACAAGCATATTCACTAACCAACAGGATTCTGAATGAACAGAAATCATAGGGAATATTATAGTGTTTAGAAATCTCAAACACGCCGCAGACGAAGCCATTAATTTATTCAGCAACAAAGAAGCTATTGAAGTAATCATCATGAAACCTTATGAAGATTATGTAAAGAAGTTCAACGGTGCTGTGATAGAGTTACTGAATATAGCACCAACAGTAAATAGTGTAAATGGCCTTGAAAGCGAAACTGATGAATTGGAATTTATCAAAGCTTACAGAGAGTTGATGCGCATAAAAAATATCCTCTCTGCCTTTGCATATTTTGATGGGATAGAGCTTGCTATTGAAGAACAGAAATTTGAAGATTACAAAAGCAAATATCTTGACCTGTATGACTAAGTAAAATCTGATCATCAAAAAGAGTAGGTTTCAATACTAGAAGATGTAGACTTTGAATTGGAGTTAATTCACCGTGATGAAATAAATGTCGCTTACATTATACTGTTGCTTATAAAATTAAAAAAAAATGTTCAGAAAAATACAACGCAGGCAGAAAATGAAATCTTCAACTTGCTGAATACAGAGGTCAATTTTAAGAAGCAAGAAAGAACTTAATGAAAAATTTATTCAGGAGAACTTGCCTGTAATCCTGACACAGATGAAATTCCGGATGAATTTGAAAAGTTTTGGGATCACGAACAGCAAAAGGTATTTAATGAGTTAATAAAAGAAGAAAACCTTTCACCTGACAGAACACAATCTTTGATTGAAGATTACTTGTATGCAGAAAAAGAACCCTTACGAGATGAAGTGTTGCAATTAATAGATGGCAGCGAATCCACACTTTTGGAACGTAAAAAAATAGGAGACCGAATATTGAAAAAAATAATAGACTTTGTAGAAAAATTTATAAATGGAATGACAGGAAAATGATATTAAATAGCAATCCTTTTCTTTGTGCCTCTACGATTGACAAGTGGAATTTTTTTATATAGTTCATCAATAAAAAACTGTAAAGTCACTGTCAGTAAAACTTAAAACAGTGTAAAGTTATTTTAGTACGATACAAGAACGATACAACTTTCAATCCCTTCCTAAAACTTTTCAATCATTCCTAACCCAAACAGGAATTTTCAAACCCTTCCCTGACTGCTCCCTAAACTTTCCACAAATTTTTTATCTCTAATGTGTGTCGTCCTGGTATAAGTTGTCAGTGGTAATAGGTAATCCTTTATTTGGGTTACAGTTTTAAGATGGTTCGAGCCATTTGAAGTAATATAATCATCGCCAAAAACTGGAAAATAAGGGCTTAAATTAACTTTGTTTTACATCTTGCGTCCTAAACGAATACTAACCTGCCCAAAGTGGAAATTGCCTATTTGCTCAATCGTATGTTTGCTTTATCAAAACGAATGACAAAACAAATTTCTAATGAGCAAGATTTAGATAAGCTCTCTATCGTAAACAAAAATTCACTCACACCTGACGTATTTAGAAGTTATAAAGGTTGTGAACGAAAAGAGTTTCAATGGATGCTTGATTTCGCACTCAAAAATAAAAAGGTGACGCACATATGGTTTATCTGCTTGACCGATTTAGTCGTACGGGAGGAGGAGCAATTAAACCATATGTGCGTCACCTTTTTATTTTTGAGTGCGAAATCAAGCATCCATTGAAACTCTTTTCGTTCA
>JBKJSZ010000070.1:0-5869 GCA_046593675.1 Ferruginibacter sp. | reverse complement strand
TCCTGTGGTGTGGGGTGCCTTGCATGGATTTTATTTGTGGATTGAAAAGCTGATAATAGATTTCAGGCATAATAAAGTAAAAGCATTCGCTATAACTCCTGCAGGCGAAGCAGGTGTGATTGGCAAAAATCCGGAAATATTTAAAAAGAAAAACTTCAGCAATTTTATGCTGGCTCTTTTTACTTTTTTTCTGATTAATGTAACCTGGGTATTTTTCAGGGCACCCGATTTTACTTCAGCCTGGCATCTGTTAACTTCCATGTTTTCTCACGTTCCAAAAGGTGCAGTGCTGCTAAGTACATTAAGCATCATTAAAATTTCTGTCATTATATTTTTTGTAATAATTATACATTGGATGATGCGAAACACAAGAGTATTAATTATAGCCGAAAAATTGCCCTGGTGGTTATTGGGAATTATCTGGTCAATATTATTATTGTTATTGATCTGGAGTCAGGAAAGTAGTAGTTCTTTTATTTATTTCCAGTTTTAATCTGAGTATGTATAATTAACCTGGATCAGATCGGGATGATAACCTGTTAGGTGTTAAGGTCAGCAGCATACTATTTACATTTTCACCCCGGGTTCAATATCAGCTTTTTTAAAGTCTATATCAAATTGTTTACTTATTATTTTGGCGGCTGACTTTTTTTTCTGTTGCGTTAATGCCTGGTAAAGACCATACAAAGCCCAATGATTATGAGGATTCTCTTTCAGGTCTTCTTCAAAAATGACTGCCGCTTTTGATGGATTTCCTGATTGTAATAAAACATTGCCCAGATATGGTCTTGCAGGAAGCAACCAGTCTTTTGGTTCGTTATAGATCATCATATCTTCTAATACAACCGCTTCATTCATTAAAAGGATAGCTTTAGTATAGTCATGTTGTTTAGCTGCAATAATTCCTTCCAATATTTTTATGGCAACTTTTACGGCATCTGCAGGTGCGTTGAAAGGTGCCATCACCACCTGCATATCTGCCGACATTATTTTTTTCTGTACAATTTTTAATTCATTGCCGGCATCTTCCAATTTGTTCTTTCCTGCAAAAGCCATAGCTCTTGCCCAATGCCATAACGTGGAGGCATACACATACTGTTCATTAACCGTGGCATCATTTAAAATATCATTCCATTTGCCATAGCGTACATTGTTTATCGTTGGTGTCATGTACATATATTGCATGTAAGTTCCTCCAGGGGCAGGCATCGACAAATAACTGGTATCAAAACTTTTACGGGTGGCTATGGCCGTTTTATTACTAAAACTGTAATTGGCCTTCATCATGGCGCAGCTGGCCTGCATGTGTAAATTATGTACCAGGTATAGAAGAACATTATTTTTTACATCGGGATATAATGACAAGTAATTATTATATCCTTTTACAGACATCTCATTTACTTTAATTCCTTTTGCATATTCTCCATTCCGGATATAAATATGGGAAGGCATATGTATCATATGAGCAACTCCGGGCATTAATGCACCCAGCCTGTCTGCACTTGCCATAGCTCTTTTAGAATTTTTAGAAGCTTCTACCGCATGAATATAATAATGATTGGCACCGGGATGATTGCTGTTTATTTTTATGGCGCCTTCCAATACGGATAGCAATTCGGGTGTCCACGGTTGCGCATTGCCGTCATGTTTCCAATAATCCCAGGGATGTTGCAGCATGAGTGCATCTGCATATAAAGTACATACATCAGCATCTTGTACAAATTTTATTGACGCATTTTTCATGGCTGTTGCATATAATTGATTGAGCGATGACCGGCTAACCGTACTGTCTTCTGAATATCGGACAGACATAGCGCCAATCAGGGCTTTTTCTTTTGGACTGCAGTTGTTTTGCAGCGAAAGGGCTTTTTGTGCAGCAGCATAAGCATCGGGTATGGCGGTGTATCCAAAGTCGTTGATATTGGGACCATAAGCCAATGCCTGTGCCCAATAGATCATGGCATTGTTATCATCAAACCGTTCAGCCTTTTTAAAGGAAGCCATGGCTTCAATAATATGAAAAGCATAATACATATTTATGCCCTGGTTAAAATAAAAACGGGCACTGTCATCTTTAGTATTAATATTCCAACGGTAATTTCCCCAGCCGGGCAATGCATGGATACCGTTTGCAAGACTGTCTGCATTTAATTGTGTCCAGTCAGCAGAGCATTGAATGATAGATCGGTCTTTATATATCTCTTCTTTGGAGATATAAACGGGCTGTTCATTTATTATTGAATGTCGGAAACCTGCAATTAATACTATTAGGGTAAGAGATGCTGCAAAAAACAGTTTCGAACTCATACATACTTTTTTAAAATTCGTTTGTACACATTTCAGGCACTAATAAATATAGCCAAAACTTATAAGAATGACTTTAATAATGAGTTTAAAGTAATAAATCGGGAAATTTTGGGAGCACGAGTATTAACTCTCGGCATTGCCTTAAAAATAAAAATTTAATTTTTACACTTACATTTAATTTACGAGATAAAGTTTACTGAAATTATTGTAGAATAAAAAATATTAAGCTTTTAAAATTATGATGGTATGGATAATTTAGACAAAACTATATCAAACACCTTCGGTCTGAATGATATATTTATGGAAAGTTGCACTCTTTCAATTTCTATTTTTATAGAATTGTTATACAACGCGATATAATTATTATAAAAATACTGGAAGAACCAAAAACAATCATCTTCTTTTATTAATAGCAAATAGCATTGCTGAAGAAATAATACACATAATTATGGAAGCCATAATAAGTGATGGCTCTTTTTGAGATATGCCAATTAAAAGGTCACCCACAAACATCACCAAAAAGAATATATAGGCAATTGTAAGCATAGGGATTGATTTTTTAAAAGTGGCATAGCCCA
The DNA here is from genome assembly GCA_046593675.1 of Ferruginibacter sp. GTDB lineage: Bacteria > Bacteroidota > Bacteroidia > Chitinophagales > Chitinophagaceae > Ferruginibacter. The sequence continues at coordinate 2,984 of JBKJSZ010000070.1, read as the reverse complement.
ATATAAAGCCAAGTGCAAATTGCCTGGATGCCCACATATAAATTAAATAATGGATTCCTTTTGCATTAAGGTCAACTGTATGCACTACAGATTCCGGTGCGGTGCATAAGGCGATACTGACCATGATTTCCAGTAATGAAAATATTCCTGTAATAATCAATATCCATTTTGGTAGAAGATTTTGTCTTTTACTCATTTCTATATTATGATGTAAGACTCCCATTCAACTTTTAAAACTACATCTCCCTAATTCGTTCTCCTTACCCTAAAATTACCGGTAATGTTATGTACTACACTGGTCTGCGCATCTGTTTTCACAACAGAAATATTTCCTGACACAAACTGACCTATGCTACCATATTCTGTAAATGTTACGCTCCCACTGATCAAAGGAGTGAATCCAGTTGTATACATAGAAGAAAAAGAACTTACAGCCATCACAGAGCCCACAGTAGTATTGATATTACCATAGGCATAGGTGATTCCTGAACTTTGGGCAGCAATAAATGGATTTCGATTGGCATAGACATCTGTTGAAGAAGTGCCTGCGACCCAATATCCAAACGTATCTATAGGAGAAGAATAGCTTACGTTGTTTCCATTATCTGTATAATTAAAATATTGTTGAGCAGCCACCGCACAAGCAGTAATATCCGGAACATTGTTCATGCCTGTTGCAAGAATGTTATAACTCGTGGCCTGGCTTTGCTGTGATGCATTAATATCTTCGCCAATCAGGCTTACGGTAGAAGGGAAAGAGCAAACTAATTTATTGAAGCTATACATACCATTGTTAAGAGGATAACTTATAAGGTTAGTCCCGTTGTTGATGATAATTTTGCCGTTAATTACGTTGATGTTGTTACAATTTTTTACTGTTCCGGTTAAAGTAGCAATACGGGAAGAAGCAGGCAAGTTTATGTTTCCCAATGAAGCCGTGACGTTTGTGGTCGTAAAATTTTGTACATAGATAGCATTGCTGCAATTACTGTTATCAAAGACTTCGAGCTTTAGCGTCGCATTAGAGGGTACTAGCCCACTTGCATAGCCGTTGGCATTTGAATAACCATCGCGGTATCCGCCACCTATAACAGAGATTCTTACAAGCGCAAAAGGTATAGGAACACTTGTGCTGCTTACTATCGTACAATTAAACTGTACAAAGTTGCCAGGTAAATCATAATTCCAATAGCTGAAATGACTTACATCGCCAGTATAAGTATTGCCGTTTTTTATGGCGCTGCCTTCCTGTTTCCAAAGACCATTAGTTTCATTAAAATACCATAGCGGAATGCTGGCGGGTGCGATGGCTGATTGTGCCGAAGGAATTGTTACGGACATGGTTGCTTTTTTTCCGGCTGCGATTTGCAATAATTCACCGGCCGAACCGGATAATTCTACAGTTGCCATTCCGAAAGTTGTGAGCACTTTCATGCTACCGTCTTCGGCAAGGCCCCGAAGGTCACCAGGCATTACACTGGAAAGATCAGTTGCCATAGGATTGATATATGCAGCCTTTACCGTAATAACGCCGGAATAAGCCGCGCCCGTGTTGGCATTCGCAGTTGACATTGCGGGAAAACTTATAGAAAGGCCCGATGCCATAGTTACCGTTCCACCTGAAGATCCATTTATAGTTCCTATGATAGCTTTCGGGATTAATTTTACCCGAAAAAAAGTAGCCTTATTCGCTTCTGCTACAAAGGTTTTAATACCTGCAAAAAAACCAGACTTTGTCACTGTTATCACAGCTGCATTTTGCGTCACCAATATATTTTGAAATTCAAAAAAACCAAATTGATCTGTAATTAATGAAGATGCACCGAATGTAACCGTGGCACCTATTACCGGCATATCTACATCGTTTGTTACAAAGCCGCTTACAGAAGCGTTAATCTTTGTGCTGAGGTCGGGTAGTACTGGATTTGTATCTGGCGGCACCGTGGTCATATTTCCTGTTTTGCTACAGGAAATAAATAGGCAGGAAGCAAATAGTACAAACAAGAACGAAGGAAAAGATTTTTTTAAAAAGAAAAAGTGATGCATATCAGCAGTTTTGGGATATTAAATTTAGTGATTTTATTTTAAAGATGTGTAAGTGATCAATCGTGAATACTTAAAAAGTCTGTCTGCGGTTGACTTTGAGAAGTATTTGACTTTTTAGTTTATCCAATTATGTTATCGGTTGTGATTTTTTTTTAAAATTAAAGTTCATCTTTTTTCAACCCAATCATCAATTGTGTTTTCATATTCAAATTCTGCTTGATCTTTTGCTCCTTCGATTGCTTCATGGTACGTATCAGTTATGGTTGTCCAATTTTTATCACAATAAAATAAATAAAATCCTGCGTCTTTTTTATATTGACCAATTGCAAGACCAAATATTTCTTCTGCTAATTGGCCATAAATCCAATGACGGGTTTTGTCAGTTTTAATATGTTTTTTGTTGAGAATTAAATAGGAAACAATATCTGCGTCATCAATAGTATTTGGTATTTCTAACATGTGTGCAATTAAAGCTAAACAATTAATGCGTTTCAAAAAAATGTAACGTTCGGCATTGCCTACAAAAATATTTTTATAAAAGAGTTAATTGATGTTGAATGTAGAATAAAAAATGGATAAAAATTTACAATACTGCAATGTTTGAGATAACATTCATGTGAGCAGTAACTTTTCTAAAAGAATAATTACTTGTTGGAACGCTTCACGACCATGTATAACATAGCAAAATTTGTTATGGCCAACAAGAACATGAGAATTCTTTTATTTACCATATCTGTTGATATAAGCTTTTCAATTAAATCCGCAGAAAATGCTTGATCCAAACTTGTTTGAATAGGAATTTGTATAGTTATAGTTGAAATTAATGTGATCAAATTTAATAACAATGATACCAAAACTATCCACTTTAGTTTTAACGGGTTTGTTCGGATTGCCTTATTAAAATTGGAAAATATGAGTGGAAAGGAAAATTTAAGTGA
>JBKJSZ010000049.1:0-9610 GCA_046593675.1 Ferruginibacter sp. | reverse complement strand
TGCGCTGTACTATCATTTAATAATTCAACCTGGTTATAAGCTTTTGCGATTACTCTATTCTGCAAAACAACGATGGCACCCACTGGTACTTCTTCCTTTTCAAATGCTTTTTGTGCTTCCTGTAAAGCCATTTTCATATAGGCTTCATCTGATATTTCCATAATCAAAAATAGCAGAACTTTCCATCTTAAAATTTGTATTCCTTATATGACTATCAGGCAAAAATTATTATCTGCATTTTATCCAATCTATAAAAGGCTCGCCGCTTTTGCAGGCATACATTCAAGAATCAAAAGCCATATAAAGACGGCTCCGGTATCTTTTTATTCCTTACAATCTGTTTTAAATAACGGGGATAATTTTTCTTTCGAAATGCTACGGGGAAAAAAAGTAATCATTGTAAACACCGCTTCCGATTGTATTTATACTGCACAATATGAAAATCTTGAAAAGCTCTTTGCCGAAAATAAAAACAAGTTAGTCATCATAGGATTTCCTACAAATGAGTTTAAAAAACAGGAAAACAAAAATGATCAGCAAATTGCAGAATTCTGTAAAATTAATTATGGCGTTACCTTTCCTATTATGAAAAAATCATCGGTGTTAAAAAACGCTCATCAGCACGAAGTGTTTCAATGGCTAACCGATAAAAATAAAAATGGATGGAATGACGATCAGCCTACCTGGAATTTTTGTAAATATGTAATTGATGAAGAAGGAAGACTTAACTATTTTTTTGAATCCGCTGTAGAGCCGAAAGATGAGAAATTTATAAAATCAATTTCTTAATACCCGGCTTGATTACACCGGACATTTTTCATGATAATTGATCAGTTCGATTGGCTTTCTTTCAAAATAATATTCTTTATAAACTTCCGCGATTTCCTGTAATACTTCTTCAATAGATTCCGGTGTGTTAAGTGTTACAAGTTTGTAACGAAACTCTTTTATACCGGGAAGTCCTTTTAAATAATTGGTATAATGCCTGCGCATTTCATTAATGCCCACGATCGGACCTTTCCATTCTACCGATTTGGTAAGATGTTTTCTGCAAACGGCTAATCTTTCTTCTAAAGTAGGGGCAGGTAAATGTGACTGATGCAGAAGATAATGTTTAATCTCCCTGAAAATCCACGGATAACCGATGGCGGCGCGGCCAATCATTAAACCATCCACACCATACCTGTTTTTATAGAGTAATGCTTTTTCAGCACTATCAATATCCCCATTACCAAAAACCGGAATTTTAATTCTTGGATTGTTTTTCACCTTTGCAATCAACGTCCAATCCGCTTCACCTTTATATAATTGACACCTTGTTCTTCCGTGTATACTTATTGCCTGAACGCCAACATCCTGCATTCTTTCCGCAACTTCTTCAATATTTTTGGTAGCATCATCCCATCCTAATCTTGTTTTAATAGTAACAGGAAGTGAAGTGCCTTTAACCACAGCTTCCGTTAACCTCACCATTAGAGGAATATCTTTTAATACACCGGCTCCTGCGCCTTTATTAACTACTTTTTTTACCGGGCATCCAAAATTAATATCTACCAGATCAGGATTTACGGTTTCACAAATGCGGGCGCTCATCGCCATAGCGTCTTCATCACCTCCAAAAATCTGAATACCAAAAGGCCTTTCTTCTTCGCTGAAATCAAGTTTGTGTTTGCTTTTAATAGCATCACGGATGAGACCTTCCGAACTGATGAATTCACTAAACATTAAATCAGCACCATTGTCTTTACAAACTGCACGAAAAGGCGGATCGCTTACATCCTCCATAGGAGCCAGTAATAACGGAAATTCGGGTAGTTGTATAGGTCCTATTTTAGGCATCTGAATGTTAATGTATATTGCGGCTGCAATTTACAACTAATCAGCAAAGGTTATGTATAGAAGTGTCAAAGGTTTAAGTGGATTCGCACAATTAGGTGTGCTGTTGGCTTTTATGGGCTTCGGATTTATTTTGGCAGGAATTGCTCAATTCGCCATTGCCATGCAGATCGTTCCTGCAGGGGAATCTATAATGAAAGAAGGGGTGTTAATGAACGCTTTGCTGAATCCTGAAAATGTTGCAGCCGCTCGGATTGCACAGGTTATTGGAACATTGTGTTTGTTTTTTATTCCCGCTTATTTGTTTTCGATCGTCTCTGATGGCGCTTCGTTCTGGTGGTTGGGTTTCAATAAACATTTTAATATCCGGCAAATTTTCCTGGCTTTTTTCATCATACTGGCCGCAAGTATTTCCGCAGCGCCGTTAGCAGATATTTCTAAAAATATCGTTCAGCATTTCCCCAAATTAAACGCCTTTGCACAAAATCTGGAAGATGCATACAATGCCCAGGTTAAAGTATTAAGTAATTTAAAAAGCTGGCCGGAATATGTGGTGGCTCTCGCCATCATGGCTTTTTTTCCCGCGATGTTTGAAGAAGTTTTTTTCAGAGGTGTTCTACAACGTTTTTTTGAAAAATGGTGGCGTAGTCCCTGGCTGGCAATTATAGTTTCCGCCTTTATTTTTACCCTCTTTCATTCTTCAGTTTATTTATTTGCCACCCGAATGGTTTTGGGAATTGTATTAGGATTTATCTTTTTCAAAACCCGGAATATCTGGATCAATATCATTGCACATTTTCTGAATAATGCCATAGCGCTGACACAAATGTTTGTGTTGAGTAAACAAAATAAACCTATAGAAGTAGATAAACTCGATCCGCATTTGCATTGGATATGGAGCGCTGTTACTTTTATTATTTTAATTTTTCTTTGTTATATGATCTCAAAAATTTCGGGATCTCTACGAGAGCATATTGATTCCAAAGAGGCTACGCTGGCCAATAGTTACACCCGAACCAGTAATCCTTTTGAAAAATAATCAGATGGCATTAGATGTAAAAACGTTTCGGGTAAGAGCTGTTTCCGCATTATTCTTTATGATGATCATGTTTGCCGGTTTATTTGTGAACTGGTACAGTTTTGCAATTTTATTCCTGATCATTATGACGGGCTGTTGTATAGAGTTCAAAAAGATCATGCAGATCACTCATAAAAATACCTACCTGCCTTATTTGTGGCTGACCATTCCTTATTGTATATTACCCATTTTGATGTTGATGGATATGGCAACAAAAGGTGGATGGACATCCGTTTTTGATGGTGATAAATTGTTTCAGCCTCTCATTCCGTGTACCATCATTTTTTCCATCTGGATCAATGATACCATGGCTTACATCGTAGGATCATTCATAGGAAAAACGCCCTTTTCCAGCATTTCTCCCAAAAAAACCTGGGAAGGCACAATCGGAGGTGCGGTTTTATGTGTGGTGGTAATTTCAATTTTATCAAGGTTGGTTTCCATTTCAAAAGATATTCCGGTTCAACATTTTATAATGATTTCATTATTGTGTGCATTCTTTGGAACTATAGGAGATCTGTTGGAAAGCAAGATCAAACGAACAGCCGGAATTAAAGACAGTGGCAGGATCATGCCCGGACATGGCGGCTTTTTAGATCGGTTTGATTCATTGTTAATAGCGGTTCCATTTGTATGGATCTATGTGAGATTGTTTATGTAAGCATCATTATTCACAAATACGCCGTTACTTTGCCGTTCAATTTTTATTATGACGATTCACCGTGAAGGATATAAATCTATAGCCATTGCCACATTATTTTTTGGACTCATCAGCCTTAGCAGCTTTTGGTTTTTACCTGCTTCCTTGCTTTGGTTAAATTTCATCATACTCACAATCAGTGTCATTTTCGTTCTATTCATTATTTCATTTTTCAGAATTCCCAACCGCACATTAAGTATTGATGAAAAATATATTATTGCACCTGCAGATGGCAGAGTGGTAGTAATTGAAGAAAGAGAAGATGAAGAATATTTCAAAGCGAAGCGTTTACAGGTGTCTATATTTATGAGTCCTGCAAATGTGCATGTCAACCGCAATCCGATCAGCGGAGATGTAGTATATAATCAATACCATAAAGGAAAATACCTGGTGGCCTGGCATCCGAAATCATCTACTGAAAATGAAAGGCATTCCGTAGTTATAAAAAAAGGAAATGTTGAAATATTGGTTAAGCAAATTGCGGGAGCCGTAGCAAAACGTATTGTAAATTATCTGCAAACAGGTCAGAAAGTAGAACAGGGAAAAGAAATGGGCTTTATTAAGTTTGGAAGCAGGGTTGATCTGCTTTTGCCGGTTGGTACAAAAATAAATGTGGAGATGAATCAGGTGGTAAAAGGTGGCGTTACAGTTATAGCCACACTTTAACAGTTTTAACTGTAAATAAGTATTATTTTTAAATCATAAAATATATAAACAATGAAAAAAGCTTTATTATTCGCAACGGCTGCCTTATTTTTTGCGGGAACAACTTTCGCCTCTACTTCATCTGATAAAGGCAAAAAGAAAAAATGTGCAAAAGGAAAAACTTGTTGCAGTGCAAAAAAAGAAAAAGCCTGTCACAAAACTGACGCAACAACTACAAAATTGTAATCCGCTTTTCAAAATAATTTAACCTTTGGTGTTTTCACCAGAGGTTTTTTTATAATATAGTTTCAATTTGTTGAAGGTGTGTAATAGTATAAGTAGCATCACAGAAAACTTCTTCTCCGGTATGGTTTACAAAAATGCTGTCCATTCCGGCATTGATCGCTCCCTGAATATCGGCATCAATATTATCTCCGATCATTATACTTGTTGAAACGTCGGCGGATGCTGCCTTTAATGCATAATCAAAAATCTCTTTTTTGGGTTTTAAACTGTTGCTGCTTTCGCTGGTAATAATGTACTGAAAATATTTATCTAATCCACTACTGCGAAGTTTGTGCGATTGTACGGTGTGAAATCCGTTTGTGATCAGATGAATGGCATATTTTTTTGACAGCAGGTAATCAAGAATTTCAATTGTGTAAGGAAATATTTTTTTCTTAAAAGGTAATATATCTAAAAACCTTTCACTTAAAGTTTTTGATAATACTTCATTTCCAATTTTGAAATCCAGTAATGTCCGGTACATTCTTTTCCATTTTAATTCTTCCGCACCAATAAATCCATGATGATATCTGTCCCACAAAATTTTATTGTGATGAATATATATTGGATAAAAATCCCGGAATGGAACTTTAATAACATTTTCAAGATCAAATTCTGTAAATAATTCTCCCAATGCTTCTTCTGCATTTGCATCAAAATCCCATAATGTATGATCGAGGTCGAAAAAAACGTGTTGATATACCGGCATCTCTATAAAATTCGTTGATTAACTTTAGGTTTCAAAGGTATAGATTCATTAACCAAAATACATTGCATGAATGTTATAGTTACTGGTTCCAGTAAAGGAATTGGAAAAGCGGTTGCTGCTGCCTTTGCTGCGGAAGGCCATAAATTATTTTTATGTGCACGAAATGAAGAGGAATTAAAAAATACTGCAGAACAATTACAAACTGAATTTCCTTCAGCCAATATATTGTTTAAAAAAGCAGACCTATCCCATGAACAAGATATAAAATTATTTGGTGATTGGTGCCTGCAACAAGGTGTACCCGATATCCTTATCAATAATGCGGGTATGTATTTTCCTGGTAATTGTCTTGATGAAAAAGATGAACTCTATTCCATGTTACAGGCAAATCTGTTTAGTGCTTATTACCTGACTAGAATAATAGCTCCGGAAATGAAAAAAAACAGGAGCGGACATATTTTCAATATTTCATCCATTGCCGCGCTTGCAGCCTATGATGGTGGTGGCTGTTATAGCATCAGCAAGTTTGCCATGAATGGTTTCAGCCAGAATCTCCGGCACGAACTGAAACCTTTTAATGTTAAAGTAACAACGGTTTTTCCCGGAGCTGTTTTCACGGGTTCCTGGAAAGGATTTGATAACAGCAACGGAAGAATTATGGAAGTGGATGACATTGCCGATATGATTCTTGCCTGCAGTAAACTTTCACCGCAGGCGGTTGTGGAAGAAATTATACTTCGCCCGCAACTGGGTGATTTATAATTAACAAGGCATTAATCAGTTTTACGATTTAGCTAACCTAATCCGTTAATTCATGCAGTATTTTTGCAGTTGATTATGCGTAGATTACCTTTTTTGTTTTTAATAATAATTATTTTATTAGCAAATAATTCGATTGCGCAGGTAAAATTTTATGCAAGCATTTCTAATCAGGAAGTTTATAAAGATGACCAGATAACCTATAGCCTTGTATTGGAAAACTGTGCAAAACCTGATAGTGTAACGTCTGTTTCTTTCAAAGATTTTAAATTGTTAAGCGGTCCGCTTGAAAGTTGGGGATATGCCGGTTATAATGGCGATATCGAAAATTACTTTACCCTAAATTTTATTTTAAAACCGAAAAAATCTGGAAAATTTATTATTCCACCGTCATGTATTGTCGTAAAAGGAAAAACGTTCAAAAGCAATGCCATTACCATCCATGTGAAGAGGGGCAAACGTTCTTCAAATATTCCTACATTGATAACAGGTTTCCCGGGTTCCGGCAGAAAAAATGATTTTCGTACAGAAGACCATCTGTTGAAGAAAGGTGAAAATGCCGAAGATAAGATCAGGCAAAATATGCTGATTAAAATGGAACTGAGTAAAACATCCTGCTATATAGGTGAGCCGGTAGTTGTTGCTTATAAATTATTTACAAAGTTGCGTTGTGATAAAAAAATCATCAAGACGCCTTCTTTTAATGGATTATCTGTAATTGATCTTTTGATTCCGGAAATGGATTATGAAAAAGAAAAATTAAATGGAAAAGAATACAATGTTTATTGTATCAGGAAATCGCAGTTGTATCCCTTACAGCCGGGCGAAATAAATGTTGATTCTGCAGAAATAGAAACCTCGACGGATCTCATTAATGCGGATGGTCATTTTGCCAATAAAGAGGATGCGCTTCAATTCCTGGATGCTTTCGGATTATCTTCCCTTGATCCTTCTGATATCACCAACACCAACCTGCATTTTACATGTAAGTCATCTTCGTTATTTGTAAAAAGGTTGCCTGAAAAAAATAAACCCGTTTCTTTTAAAGGTGCAGTAGGAAATTTAAAGATCAGATCGGTTTTAAAACAATCGTCTATTGCTGTCAATGAAACAGGTTTTCTTGCTGTAAGTATAGAAGGTAATGGGAATTTACAACTGGTTACATCTCCTGAAATAAACTGGCCACAACACCTGGAGCCATTCGATGCGAAAACATTTGATAAATTGGATTTGCAATCTGTTCCTGTTTCCGGAAGCCGCACATTTGAGTTTCCCTTTTCTGCAGATAGCATTGGTACTTACACAATACCTTCGGTTCAATTCAGTTATTTTGATCCTGCGAAAGAATCATATAATCTTATTGAAACACAACCCTTGCGTATTGAGGTAATTCCGGCGCATACAAAAACTATTTATCAAAATGTAACGTTGAAAAAAAAATCAATGGTGGACGGATTTATAGAAAACAGAGGATTGGTGGTTTTTATTATTGCCCTGCTGATGTTTACGGGGTTAATCATCTATGTAAAAATCAGCCATCAAAAACCTACTACTGTCCATACATTTGTAAAAAAAATTTCGATGCCATTTGTAGAGCAGGTACGAATCAACTATAGTAATCCGCAAAATCCTTTTGAATCGTCTACACATTGTTTATACAATGATGAGTGCCAGCAATTTTATAAATTACTTCAAACAGATCTTAAAAACTTTCTGGCAGATAAAATGGAAGTGTTTCCCTCAGAAGTACATCCATTGATAATAGATAAATTTTTGGAGAAAAAAAATGTGCCAAATGAATTTGCGATAGAACTCAACAAATTAATGGAGGAAATTGAGTGGCAATTATATACTCCTTTTGTAAGAAATGAAAAGATGTTACAACTGTATTCAAAAGCTCAATCTGTTACACAGCACCTCAATCAATATTGTTAATCGGTAAACTTATAACCGACACCGCGAACGGAATGAAAATAGTGCGGATTGCGGCTGACTTCTTCAAAATATTTTCTGAAATTAAGAATAAAATTGTCAATCGTTCTGGTTGTAGGATACACATTATATCCCCAGACCGATTGCAGAATTTTTTCTCTGGTAACCACTTCGTTTTTATTTTCTATCAATAGTTTTAAAAGCATCACTTCCTTTTTTGTAAGTGGAAATTTTTTTGAAGATCTGCCGGAACATTCTAAGGCTTTAAAATCAATTTTATTTTTTCCGAACTGAAAAATTTCAGGAAGTGGATTTTTTTCGAGTATCTGTTTACCTTTTCGTAATAATTTTTTTACCCGTAATAATAACTCTTCAAGGTTGAAAGGTTTTGTCAGGTAATCATCTGCACCTTTTTTTAAACCAAGCACTCTGTCGGCACTGCTGTTTTTTGCGCTTAAAATTAAAATCGGAATATCCTGGTTATTTAATCGTATAGTTTCGCAAACCGTAATGCCATCTACTTCCGGCAACATCACATCTAAAATGATCAGGTCAAAATGTTCTTTCTGTACAAATTTTAATGCGGAACTTCCGTCATAACTGCTGGTCACTTCATAGCCTTCCAATTCTAGATTTAATTTTAAGGCTTCCTGAAGATTTTCTTCATCTTCTACCAGCAATATGGAAAATTTATCAGCCATTATACAATCTTTGGAAAATTGAGTACGAATCTACAACCGTTTGGAATATTATTAGTTAAAGTAATATTGCCTTTATGAGCCGATGCAATTTTTTTTATGAGATATAAACCAAGACCAGTTCCTTTTGCTGATTGTGTAGCGTTATTTCCGATACGATAAAATTTTTCAAATACTTTTTCTTTATCTGCATCTTCAATTCCTGCACCTTCATCTGCTACAATAAGTGTAATGGTTGGCGTTTTCTTCAGTAAAACTTCTATAGCACTGTTTTTAGGTGAATATTTTATAGCATTGTCAATTAAATTATTCACAGCCATTTGTAATAACAATTCATCTCCTTCTATAAAAACATTATCAGCCATATCCACTACAATTTTCCGGTCTGGGAATCGGGAACAAAATTCTTCTATACTTTTTTCCACGAGTTCCTCAAAATTAATTTTTTCCATGGTTATTTTATAACCACCTGCATCAATCTGGCTAGTGAGCAACATATTATTGCACAATGCATTTAATCTTTTTGTTTCCTGTAAAGTAGTTGTGATCAATCTTTGTTGTTGTTCTTCACTTAAACTTCTTTTCTTTAAAGTTTCCAGGTTTAATTGTGCAACCGCAATAGGAGTTTTTAATTCATGTGTTATGGCCATCATGAAATTTTGTTGCTGAATGCTTTGTTTTAACTGCCGATTTACAACACGGTAAATATATACTGCTGCACCAACGATCAATAATAAAAATATAGAACCTTCGCCAATGTACTGAGCTACTTTTCTTTTACGTAATGTTTCAATTTTTGAAATTTCTTTTGCCCTGGTTGTTCCGGTGGAAATTACATCATGAATTTTCAGGTTTGTCATGTCAATGTTCTGATGATTCAATGCAATGAACCACCAAATCAAAGCGGCAATAATATACGCCAGCATGAACCAGTAAATAATAAAAATGAGTTGTAAGCGCCGGGTCTT
>JBKJSZ010000263.1:0-5110 GCA_046593675.1 Ferruginibacter sp. | reverse complement strand
ATAAAGCGCCCGACTATGGTTACAATGGTTTAAAATATAATAAAGCCAAAGATAATTTTGACAGAAAGAATATGCCTGTTGCAGGAAAAAGCCCTTTAGTGAATGTGCCGGAATTCTGGAGAAAAAATTTATCAAATGGAATGCAGGCAATCGGCACATTGAATACAGAAATACCAACCGTTACAATATCTATTGTTTTAAAAGGAGGGAAATTACTGGAAGCTAATGATCTTAATAAAGCGGGTTTGACAAATTTATTTGCCTCCATAATGAATGAGGATACAAAAGATCATTCTGTAGAAGATTTCGCCCGTGAACTGGAAAAATTAGGCAGCAGTATTTTTGTGTCAAATGGTACTGATGGAATTTATTTTACTGTTCAGACTTTAAAGAAAAATATTGATCCAACTTTGAAATTGCTGGAGGAGAAAATGTTTCGTCCGAATTTCACGGAAGAAGACTTTACAAGGTTAAAAAAACAGGTCACAGAAAATATTAGTAATAATCGTACAACACCATCCGTAATTGCTGGAAATGTTTTTGCCGCTCTCAATTACGGAACCAACAATATTCTGGGTTTGCCGGATAACGGAAATGCGCAGACGGTTGCAAATATTACATTAAAAGATCTGGAAGAGTATTATACCAAATACATTAGTAGTTCAGAAGGAAAGGTAGTAGTTGTGGGAGATATTAAAGAAAACGAGATTCTTCCGAAATTATCTTTTTTAAATAAACTCCCTTCACAAAAAATTGATTTTCCTGTACTCGTAAAAACACCTGTTGTAGAAAAAACTAAAATTTACATTGTGGATGTTCCTAATGCCGCTCAAACAGAATTTCGTGTAGGGCATTTGGTTGGATTAACATATGATGCTACCGGTGATTATTACAAATCATGGCTTGCCAACTATAATTTTGGCGGTTCTTTCAGTAGTCGGGTAAATATCAATTTAAGAGAAGCAAAAGGTTGGACTTATGGCGCACGTAGCGGATTTACTGCAGATAAATACAGTGGAACTTTTGTATTCAGCAGTGGTATAAAAGCAGTTGCTACCGACAGTGCATTGTATGAACTTTTAAATGAATTAGCCCTGTTACGTAAAAATGGTTTTAAAGATGACGAGTTGCTGTTTATGCAAAATTCAATAGGCCAGAGTGATGCCCGCAATTATGAAACGGGCCCGCAAAAAGCCGCTTTCATCGGAAAAATATTACAATACAATTTACCGGCTGATTATGTAAAACAGCAGAACAATATTTTGAATGCGATCACAAAATCTGAATTGAATGAGATCAGTAATAAGTATATTAATCCAGATAAAATGAACATTGTATTAGTAGGAGATAAGAAAAAAATTATAGGAGGACTTTCAAGGTTCAATATGGAAATTGTAGAGTTGGATGCAGATGGAAATCCCAAACAAAATTAAGCGTACATTCTAAAGCGGCTTTGGCCGCTTTTTTTATCATTTCATTGTGTGCATTTGTGTGAATAGAACTGTACATTTATTATAATCCATTTTTCATGCGTTTTATTTTTGTTGTTATTGTTGCATTTTTTGTAAGTTTCGCCAATGCTCAAACGTTGAAACGGGAAATGAGAGGAGCGTGGTTGACTACTTTTTTAAACATAGACTGGCCTGTTAGATCTCAATCGCCGCAATTACAAAGGGAATCTCTCATAGCCATTTTAAATACCTATCATAACATTGGTATTAATACCGTTTTTATGCAGGTAAGAAGCCAGTGCGATGCCATGTATGCCAGTGAATTTGAGCCATGGTCTGCCGATCTACAGGCGTGCAGGGAATGGCACCTTTTCCTGTATGGGATCCATTGGCATTTGCCATTGAAGAATGTCATAAAAGAGCGATAGAAATTCATGCATGGATGAATCCATACCGGGCTGTTGCTAATACTATCAACCTTTCCAGCTTCGCACCTTCACATATTGCCCGTACACATCCTGAATGGTTATTACGCAACGGAACTTTAAGAACCTTAGACCCGGGAATACCGGAAGTAAGAGCCTACATTTTAAAAATTGTAAAAGATATTGCTGGCAGATATGACCTGGATGGAATTCATTTCGATGATTATTTTTATCCCGAAGGATATATCAATGATGAGGCAACTTTTGTAAAATATAAAAATGGTTTTACAAATAAAGCAGATTGGAGAAGAGATAATGTTAACCTACTTATAAAAACAATAGGAAGGGAGATCATAGCATTAAAACCTTGGATGAAATTTGGAATTTCGCCTTCCGGAATTTATAGAAATTCTACCAATCCGGAAATTGGTTCTCCAACAAACGGACTGGAACATTATAACACACTTTTTTCAGACTCAAAAAAATGGTTGCAGGAAGGATGGATTGATTACCTCATTCCACAGGTATATTATAGCAGCCGGCAATCAAATGCTCCTTATCCGATTGTGGTGCATTGGTGGCAACAACACTCTTATGGAAGGCATATTTATATTGGGATAGGAAGTTATAAAATTGGAAATGGTGAATCCGCCTGGAATAATAGCTCTGAAATTCCCAACCAGATTAGGTTGAACAGAACGTATAAAATGATCTGTGGCGAATCTTTTTATAATACAGCCAGCATTATGTCTAACCGTTTAGGTTTAAAAGATTCTTTAAAATCTCTATACAACCTCATAGCATTGCCGCCAGAAATGCCATGGAAGAAAATGGAAAATCCGCAAACACCTTTGCAGCTTTCTGCCATACTAAGCGGAGAAGAAGTATCATTATCCTGGCATACACCAGCATATACGAGCGAATTAAATAAAGCTGCATATTATGTACTTTATCGTTCTGATAACCCTGAAATAAATATTAATGATCCCTCTTCAATTGTTTCTGTAAGTTCCGATACCACTTTCACGGATCATACAAGCAAGCGCTTTTATTATGCGGTTTCGTCCTTAAACAGAATGTTCAATGAAAGCAAATTATCGGAAACTATCACAAACGCCAACATCAAAATACCTGTTACTTATGTATTAAACTGGATGATTGAAAAAGACAATGAAATTAAACTGCTCTGGAAAGACAACGGACTTGATTCTGTTAAAAGATTTGAGATCGAAAAATCAAAAGATGGGATTACTTTTCAAACTTTTAAAATAATAGATGTTGAAAAACAAAATGAGGAATATGTAGTAAATGATATTATACAGCAATCGTTTTTTTATAGAATAAAATCTTTAAATAACATTGGGCAGTCAACTTTTAGCAAGCCTGTTGAAATAATTATTAAATCATTGGGTTCTGTAAAAAGAGACCTGCAAAAACCGGTTGCAACTATTAAAACAACTATCCCGGAGAAATCCGTAACAGAACAATCCACAAATGTTGTAAAGAAAGATTCTATTCCAATTGTTCCTAAACCTGTACTTTCTTTAATTTATCCTATATCATCAGATATCAAAACGGGCATAAACCTTTCTATCCGAATAAATGTTGTGGGAAATCTTGTGTATAGAATCTATCAGGAAAATGTTCAGGTAACCTGGGGGAAAATCAAAACTTCCCGAACAAATGTAACGCTGTCTTTACCCGGAACAAATGTTTTAACGCCGGGGAAATACGTTTTAAAGATAGAAATGGAAGATAAAAAGCAGGAATTACCTTTTGAAATGAGATAATTTCAATGTAGATATCAAATTTTCATAATTTTTTCGCTACTTTTGCAGCCAATTATTAAAGAGATAAAACAACCGTTTTAAAAACAAAGAAATGCCGTATTTAACAATCGAAAAAAAGTCGACTATCTTCACCAATTTTGGTGGTAAAGCCTCTAATACAGGAAGTATTGAAGGACAAATTGCACTTTTAACAGAAAGGATCAACCATATTTCATCACACCTGAAAGGAAATAAGAAAGATTTTTCTTCTCAAAGAGGTTTAATGATGATGGTAGGTAAACGTAAGCGTTTATTAACCTATTTAAGTAAGCACGACCTTAGCGGATACAGAGGTTTGATCGAAAAATTAGGTCTCCGTAAATAATCTTATAAAAAAATGTAAACTGAATTTTATTCCCAACAGTCTTTTGCCGTTGGGAATTGTTCTTTTTACCTAACATTCACAGGTGCACTTTCGTGCAATTAAAATTCAGAATATGTCGCTGTTCAAAGCAAATTCAATAACGTTCGATATAGGCGGTGGCCGTATGGTTACTATTGAAACAGGGAAAATGGCCCGGCAGGCGGATGGTTCCGTAACTGTTCGCCAGGGAAATTGTATTTTACTGGCTACGGTGGTTGCCAATAAAGAACCTAAAGAAGGGCAAAGCTTTTTTCCATTATCAGTAGATTATCAGGAAAAATTTGGTTCGGCAGGAAGAATTCCCGGTTCATTCTTTAAACGGGAAGCCAGGTTGAATGATTATGAAATACTTACTTCAAGATTGATAGACAGAGCGCTTCGTCCATTATTTCCGGAAGATTATTTGTGCGATGTACAGGTTCTGGTGTCTTTGATTTCATCTGATGATGAAGTAATGCCCGATTCTTTAGCTTGTTTGGCAGCATCGGCCGCATTGGCTGTTTCAGATATTCCTATTCAGGAAATTATTTCTGAAGTACGTATTGCAAAGTTGAATGGAGAATTTATTGTAAACCCTACACGTTTACAATTGGCTTCTGCCGATTTGGAATTCATAATTGCCGCCACTGATAAAAATATCATGATGGTGGAAGGAGAAGCAAAAGAATGTCAGGAAGAAGATCTGATCAGATCTATTGAAATTGCACACGAAGCAATAAAAATCCAGGTTAAAGCGCAAAGAGAGTTAAAGGAAAAAGTTGGGATCACATCTGTGAGAGAGTATAAAAAACCTTACCGCAATGATGTATTAAATGAGAAGATTATCGCATTTGCGAAAGATAAAATGCACACCATTGCTGCAGCAGCAACAGGCAAACACGAACGCAGCGATGCTTTCAAAGCGTTGCATGAAGAAGTAGTGACGCATTTAGGAGAACTGCCTGATGAAGACAAAAAACTGATCGGATTTTATACAGGCGAATTACAATATAATGTAGTTCGTGATATGATTTTAGATGAAGGAGTTCGTTTAGATGGACG
>JBKJSZ010000253.1:0-3891 GCA_046593675.1 Ferruginibacter sp. | reverse complement strand
TGTCCATCTACACTCTCTCTTGAAACGCCTAACCAATTACTCAATAACCAGGGAAGTGCGGAAGCGATGCTGCCTCCAAGACCGATCATCAGACTTTGCATAGCAAACCCTCTGGTTCTTTGCGTTTCACTCAATTTATCGGCAACAAATGCTCTGAATGGTTCCATTGCAACATTGCCTGCTGAATCCAATATCCATAACAATCCTGCAGCCATCCATAAGGCACTGCTGTTTGGCATAAAAAATAAACACACCGTACTTAAAATTGCACCTACAAAAAAATAGGGCCGGCGTCTCCCCCACCAGGGATGCCAGGTGCGGTCGCTGAGATAACCAATAATTGGTTGTACGATCAATCCGGTTAATGGAGCGGCTAAAAATAACAAGGGAATCTGATCGGGACTTGCTTTCAGATATTCATATATCGGTCCCATATTAGCACGCTGCAGATCCCAACCGAACTGTATTCCAAAGAAACCAAAACTCATATTGAATATCTGCCAGAAATTGAGTTTTGGCTTAGCAGATCCTACACCTGTAGATGTCAGATCTTTCGAGACAGCAGTTTTATGCATAGTATTTATTTTGGCAGATGTGTATTTAGTACACGTACACAAATATAACAATCAAAGGAGGAATGTTATGCGAATTAGGAGGGAATATTAATAGCTGTACACCCTATAACCCCATGGGGGCAACTGAAGATTTTGTTTAAGAGAAAGCTTTTGCTTTTTCCCTGAAAATACATTCAGTGGAGAACCTGACAGAGAGCGGTCTGAAAGTTTTAATGTTTGAGTGCGATTAGAAAAATTCAGAATCACCATTACTTTCCGCTTGCCTTTTGAACGGGTATAGGCGAAAATATCAGGGTTTTCCTTAGCGAAAATTCGCGAATAGGCTGCATCTGCTGCTAATGCAGGGTTTGACCTGCGTAGCAAAAGCAAAGTTTTATAAAAAGATGCCATATTATACTTGCCAGTCCAACTAATAGTATCTTTTTCAAAAAACTTCAAACGTTTTTTATTGGGCATTTCCTGTCCACTATATATTAATGGAACACTTTGAGCAATTGTCTGCGTCAATACCGCAAATGTTTTATAGGCATCGCCATACTTTTCAAATTCTGTTCCATTCCAGCTGTTCTCATCATGGTTGCTGGTAAAGTACAATCTATTCGTACCCGGAAAACGTAAAATGTTTACTGATAAAATGGAATCGAATTGTTTTATTGTTTTCGTTCCTGCATACAAATCAGTCATAGCAGTCATCATACTCCAGGTATAGCTGTTATTAAATCCGGCACGATGTAGAGAAGGATTTTCACCTTCTGCAAGCATATATACATCTTTCGTTTTTTTTAGCGAGTTAATACATTCTTTCCAAAAATCTTCAGGCACTTCTTCAGCAACATCGCAGCGGAAGCCATCGATATCTGTTTCTCTTAACCAGAATTGCATGGCGTCAATCATACTGTCGCGTAGCTCTTTATTCGTGTAATCCAGTTTACGAACATCAGTCCAGTCAAATGGAGCAATCATTTTACCCTCTTTATCTTTTGCATAAAAGTCAGGATGATTTTTTATCCAAGGATTATCTGGAGCTGAGTGATTAGCCACCCAATCTGTTATTACTTTAAATCCCAGGGAATGTGCTTTTTTCACAAGATCTTTCCACTCTTTCATTGTACCGTATTCTTCATTCACTGCTTTATAATTTCTTACGGCGTAATAGCTGCCCAGATCCCCATCTTTCATTTTCCGACCTTCTATTCCAATAGGAGTAATTGGCATAAACCACAATATTTCCACTCCCATATTTTTCAGGCGTGGAAGGTGTTTTTCAAATTCCCTGAAAGAACCTGAAAGCGAATATTGCCTGAGGTTTACTTCATAAATGTTGCTTTGTTGCGACCATGAGGACATCTTCATCTGGGCATTTCCTGCGCCAGAGAATGTTATAACCAACAGCATAGATAAAAAGAAACGGAAACTATGTTTTACGTATTTCATGTTTTGCGTTTGACGTTATTATGAATACTAAACTTATCACTTTTACTTCAAATCAAACTATACTTCATACAAATACTTTTAGATTACAGATTCATGTTATGATTAGATAAAAATGTTTAATGTAAAGTTGTGCATAATCAAATTATGTTCTACTATCTTTCAAACTGCGCAATAAATTTAAAACTATTTAAAAAGACGCATAACGCTCTAAGAATATTTTTTACAAAAACTATTCTAAAATAAAATTATACTTCGTATTGAGTATTATATAATTCTGTGTGGAAAACAGTAATGAAACAAAATAGGATTGTAAAAGAGTGAGAATATTTTGAATAATTCTAATGCGCTTCTAACTCGTATCCGATCATTCGGCGTTCCAATAACTTTTGAAAAATCTGGCCAAATAAAAAAACTTCTTCAAAGGAATTGTACAAAGGAGCGGGTGCTAATCTGATCACTTCCGGTTCTCACCAATCCACCAATACATCTTGTTCATTGAGTGAATAAAATATTTCTCTGCGATTTTTTTTATGAATTTAGAGGGGATTTTTAATAACACAAGTGTTCCGTTTTGGAAATTTTTTGGATACATTATTGCCCATATTTAAGTTTCCACAGCTATGTTTCTCACTCCAATTTATAATATATGCAACTTTATACATCACCACGACTAATCTTATTCCTTATTCTTTTGGCGATGCCTTTTTATTCTACTTCTCAGGCATGGATACAAACCAAAGGGCCAGGTGGCGGACACATAGAAGACATGATTGAAAGTAATGGCTCCATCCTGACAGCTACCTACGGAGGCATTTTCCGAAGCACTGATAACGGTGATACCTGGGCCCGTACCAATAATGGTTTTACTGCTACGAGTTTTGCAGTTATAGGGAATGTAATATATGCAAGCAGTTCTGGTACGGGAGTGTACCGGAGTTTAGACAATGGGATAACCTGGAATATTATACCAGGATCCAATTATTTCAATTTAAAGATATTTGCTTCACATGACACCTTATACATTGGATCTGAAGGCGCCGGGGTTGCACGTTCAATAAATAACGGGCCGTTCCAGCTGATCAATGCAGGATTACCCGCAACCTCAAACGTAAATTCGTTTGCGCAAATTGGACAAAACTTATACATTGGGCTACGTGGCAACGGTGGATCGGTGGGAATATACCGCACATCTGTTAACAGCATCAGCTGGATACAAATGAATACAGGTCTCATAGATTTTCCTTCTGTCATTGATCTCAAAACAAAAGGCACTAACCTCTATGTAACTACGCAGAGCTTTAACAATTATGGAATATTTAAATCTATAGATCTGGGTAATAACTGGGTATCCATTTCTCCCCCGGCCCGTCCTTTTTTTAGTTATATCAGCATCTACCAGGGAGATATCTACGCCGGTACATTCGGGGATGGTGTTTATAAAAGCACCGATGACGGTGCAAACTGGACCGACGTAAATACAGGGCTGAAGCCATTAACGGTATGGACATTTCTACCTGGATCAAACGGATTGTTTATAGGATTTGAAAGAGGGGTAGCCCGCACCACCAATAATGCCTTATCCTGGAACCTTAAAAACAGGGGTCTTACCATTACTTCCACTACTTCATTATACTCGGACGGTGATACATTATATGCAACTACGCAAACAGCTGGAATGGGCGATAGCGATGGTTTGTTTTTTACGATTGATGGAGGGCAAAACTGGACACCTATGGACCAAGGACTATACCCCAGCCCGCAGGGAAATGCATTTGTTAAAAGCGGGAATATTTCCATCATAGGTACTGGTAATGCTGGAAATATTCCCGCTTTTAACAAATGCATTTCCCTGCGGGCTGGGGTATAGTCCTTGGTCCATAGG
>JBKJSZ010000232.1:0-5754 GCA_046593675.1 Ferruginibacter sp. | reverse complement strand
TTTCCGGATCATCAGTACTTAATAAAAACAGAGGAGCAGATTTAAATGTTTCGGGAGCCAGGTAAAAAACTTTCACCCACACAGGATGCCCATGAATATTCACCTGGAAACGTATTCCTGTATCTTCGAGGAAATTATAAATTTTTTCATTCCATTGAACCATTAATGTCTGATCAGCATTTCGTGCCTGATCATAATATCCATATTTCCATAAAATACCAATACCTATTAAATTCTGACCTAATTCATAGGCACTTCTTAAATGAGATCCACTCAAAAAACCTAAACCACCACTGTATATTTTTAAAGGCTGATGTACGGCAAATTCCATGGAGAAATATGCTACCCGCTTCTTATAGGACGGATCAATAGTGTAAGGCATATAAAATGCATTGAAACTCATGGGCTAATTTTTTTCCAAATATACCTATAGACATTCATTGTGCAAAACAACCAAATATTATCAATTTTGGCTTATTAATTATTTTAGGCATGATGTGATATTTTTTTTAGATTTGTCTAAATATTTGAAGCTATGCATCAAACAGCCAGTGAAGAAAATTATATAAAATGCATATATCATTTACAACATAACAAAGGAAAGGTAAGCACCAATTTATTAGCAGATGCCATTCAAACAAAACCTGCTTCTGTTACTGATATGCTGAAAAAACTTCAGTCTAAAAAGCTGGTAAATTATGAAAAATATTATGGAGTCAAACTTTCAGAATCCGGTAACCGTATTGCATTGGATGTAATAAGAAAACACAGATTGTGGGAATGTTTTTTGGTAAATACTCTGGGGTTCAACTGGACCAAAGTACATGAAGTAGCAGAGCACCTGGAACACATCAGCAATAAAGAACTCATCAACAGACTGGATGATTTTTTAGGAAATCCTTCTATAGATCCTCATGGTGATCCGATACCTGATCAGAAAGGAAAATACAAAACGATCATGCAATCCTGCCTTTCTGAAGTTCCTTTGCGACATGTGGTATCCGTTAGTTCCATTAAAAATCAGAGTACGCAAATGCTGGAATTGCTCAGCCATTATAATATTACCATCGGTACAAAAATAAGAGTAATACGCCGGTTTGAATTTGACGGATCGGCAGAAATTAAAATCAACAAAGCACCGCTTACCATAGTTAGTGAACAAGTGGCTAAAAACGTTTATTGTATCATATGAGAACGCATCCACATCAATCTTTAAGTGAGGTTCATGGCTCCGTTGAGACCACAAGGAAAAAAGGCTGGCGGAAAATATTTTCATTCCTTGGCCCTGCTTATTTAGTAAGTGTTGGGTATATGGATCCGGGAAACTGGGCAACGGATCTTGCCGGAGGAAGTAAGTATGGTTATCAATTGATCTGGGTATTGTTGATGAGTAATCTCATGGCTTTATTATTACAGGGTTTATCTGCCAGATTAGGAATTGTAAGAGGAAGAGACCTTGCCCAGGCGAACAGGGAAACATATCCTTCCTACATTAATTTCCCATTATACCTGCTGGCAGAAATTGCAATTGCCGCATGTGATCTTGCAGAAGTTTTAGGAATGGCAATTGGCATTCAACTATTAACAGGATTGCCTTTGATTTGGGGTGTAAGTTTTACGGTGTTGGATACTTTCCTATTGTTGTATTTACAGAAATTAGGCATGCGCAAAATGGAAGCATTTATCATCGCTTTGGTGGCTGTTATTTTCATTTGTTTCTTTGTACAAATATTTTTGGCAAAGCCGGTTCCTTCTGAAATTCTTTCGGGTTTCATTCCTTCTCTACCAGATTCCAGCGCTTTATATATTGCCATAGGTATTATTGGAGCTACGGTAATGCCACATAATCTTTATCTGCATTCAGCTTTAGTGCAAACACGTAAAATTGAAAAAACGGATGCCGGTATTAAACAGGCTTTGAAATTTAATCGTATTGACACCACTATCGCTTTAAACATTGCTTTTCTGGTGAATGCGGCAATACTAATCGTTGCTGCTGCGGTTTTTTTCAAATCAGGAAATTCAGATGTTGCTGAAATTAAAGAAGCGCATCGTTTGTTGCCCGGATTTTTAGGAAATACGGCTCCAATTTTATTTGCATGTGCCTTGATTGCGGCAGGACAAAGCAGTACGGTAACCGGAACCCTGGCCGGGCAAATCATTATGGAAGGCTATCTTAATTTAAGAATTAGTCCGGTATTAAGAAGACTAATCACGCGTTTGATTGCCATCATTCCTGCATTTTTGGTCATTTTAATTTACGGGGAAAATCAAGTGGATGCCTTATTGGTAATGAGCCAGGTTGTATTGAGTTTACAATTAGGTTTTGCCATCATTCCTTTGATCCATTTTGTGAGCGACAAAAAAACTATGGGAAAATTTGCGATCGGCATATTAACAAAAATCGGTGCCTGGTTAATTACCACCATTTTAGTATATCTTAATCTGAAGATGCTGCTCAATGAAATTATTCCGGGCTTTGAAGAGAAAACTGTTTACTTCAAAACATTAATCATTGCTGCAGGTGTTGCCTTTGGTTATTTGTTATTGTACATCATTTTATTTCCTTTTTTCAAAAAGAAAAAAACTACAACTTCTATTAATCTGCATACAGCAAAAACGGAACTCTCTCCTTTTTATACACCTACGTTCCATAACATTGCCGTCGCACTGGATTTTACGGAAAATGATAGCAAAATTTTATCTTTTGCAACAGGGCAAGGAAATATTGATACACGTTATTTACTGATTCACATTGTTGAAAGTGCCTCTGCAAAACTACATGGTGGTGAAAGTGATGATTTTGAAACAAGGCAGGATAAAGAAAGATTATTTGCTTATGTAGATCAAATGAAAGCAAAAGGCCTGATGGTGACAGGAGAAATCGGTTACAGAAGAAGAGTAAAAGAGATAGTTAGAATTGTAAAAGAAAACAAAGCGGATCTTTTGGTCATCGGCTCTCATGGCCATAAAGGCATGAAAGATATTATTTATGGCGCTACTGTAAATGCTGTGCGACATGAAATGAAAATTCCGGTATTGGTGGTTAACGTATAAGTTCAATTAATTTATCATCCAATGTGTTATTCCATTTTGCCTGTACATCCCGAAGTTGACCATTTTTGGTTTCCCCATCATAATCATCTTGCATACTGTTCATGACAGACGTACTTTCTTCATATATCTGTGCCAGCAAAGCGTCATAGTTGTTGGTTGTAAATTTTGCGTTATGTAATTTTTCTAAAAAGATAGTAGCTGCAATATAACTGATATCAAAATGATGTTGTTCGTGTTTTAAAATATACGGCGTATTTCTTCCGGGTTTTACCCAT
The DNA here is from genome assembly GCA_046593675.1 of Ferruginibacter sp. Lineage (GTDB taxonomy): Bacteria > Bacteroidota > Bacteroidia > Chitinophagales > Chitinophagaceae > Ferruginibacter. The sequence continues at coordinate 2,422 of JBKJSZ010000232.1, read as the reverse complement.
GATTTATTTTTATGAAAATAGCAATACACTTTTATATCGAGGCTTCCTGAACCACCACTGGTTTTTACATTTGCCTGGTATCCGAAACCCGAAACTGTAACCGCAGCAGCACGGTCTTCTGAAGTTGGTTTTCCCTTAAAATCTTCCCATTTTAATAAATTTTCCGGCTGGTAATATTCAACATCAGCAGCAGACAGATTTGTACTTGTTGTCCAGGAAACAGAAGTTTCTAATTGAATATCGGTGTGCGTGTAGTAGAACAAGGATAGAATGATAAAAGCAATGTTCATTGTAAAAATTATTTACACCAAGTAAATACATATCCTTATAAAATAATGTAGTAAAAAATACAATTTTGAATAGATTAACATCTACCTATTAAAACAAAATAGAATAAAAATTCCTGTTATCTTCCCAACATCTGGTGAACTTTTGTAGCAATAAAATCTGTGTTTTGTTTTTCCATACAATTAAAATGTTCGAGAGGACATTTATTTGAACCATAGCGGCTACATGGCTGGCAACCAAGATTTAAAAACACGTTGTGATGTTTAACCGGGTTGGCAACTCCATAATAAGGTTCTACATCCAGCTTTGGAGAAGTGCCGCCCCAAATGGCTATCACCGGTTTTTGAAAGGCGCAGGCAATGTATTGAAAACCGGTATCGTGAGATATAATAAGTTTACTCTGCCTGATAATATCGGCTGATTCATTCAATGAAAACTTTCCGCATGAATTATAAATTTTCATTTCATCTGCCAAAGCGATCTGCTCTCCTTCTTTTTTTTCCATTTCACCACCTACAAGTATGATCGGATGGTTTATTTTTTTACAAAGTTCCTGAAGCTTATGGACAGGCATTTTTTTTGTAAAATGATTTGCGCCGATCACAATACTGATAAATCCTGCATGATGTGTTGCCGGAAGATCATCTGCAAACACTTTTTGATCAGCAGGAATAAAATAATCCAACCCGCGGCCATCGTCAACAACACCTAACGTTTTTATAGTATTTAATGAACGTTGTGTAATGTGAATTCCGGGCATCACATTAATATTAAGTTTTGTCAATAAAAATTTCTGCCAACTCAATTTATCAATAACCTGAAATGGCTTTTTTAATTTTTTTCTGATCGTTGTACTGCGGATATTATTGTGAAGATCTATAATATGATCAAATTTTTCTGCTGATAAAGTTCCGATCAGTGTTTCCAGGTTATCATCATAATAATGAAAACGATCTATATATGGATTGGCAACTGTTACTTGTTTGAAAGCATATTTTGTAAGAAAATGAATTTCAACATCGGCCATCTGTTGTTTCAGGCAACGAAATACCGGCGATGCCAATACAATATCCCCAATAGATGAAAAACGTATGATGAGAATTTTCATTTTTATGTTTCAGTGTAATTCAATTCTTTACCAAATGTTTCTTCCGTAAAAGCTGCAGCTACCATACTAAGTACCATTACAATTATTCCGGTATATAAACCTGCATTTGCATAAGAGGTAACCTGTTGTAAAGCATTGAAAATAAAAAGCATCAGCGGCAATGCACCACGTACCATATTTGGAATAGTAGTAGCGGCTGTAGCCCGTAAATTTGTTCCGAATTGTTCGGCAGCCATCGTTACAAAAATGGCCCAGAAACCCGTTCCAAAACCTAATGCAGCACATATAAAATACATCTGCCCTGCACTTCCACCTTTCTGGTTAAAATAACAGGCAATCGCTATCATGGTAATACCATAAAATAAAAACAAGGTTTTCTTGCGGCTTTTTAACCAATGACTGATCAATCCTGAGAGTACATCTGCAAGCGCTATGGCCACGTAAGCATACATAGTTGCTTTCTTCGGCAACACAGCGTCAGAAATACCAAAAGCATCGGCAAAATTATTTGAAAAGGCTACTAATATTCCTATGACGTACCATGTTGGTAAGCCTATGAGAATTGCCAGTACATATTTTTTAAAACGTTTCGAATTATTGAAAAACATTAAAATATCTCCACGCGGAACATCTTCATTTTTCACCTTTTTGAACATAACGCTTTCATAAACGGAAATTCTTAAAAGCAATAAACAAAAACCCAATCCTCCTCCAATAAAATAACACGTTCTCCAGTGAAAATTTAATGAAATAAAATATGCAGCTACAGCGCCCGTTAATCCTATTCCTGCAACTAAAGAAGTACTCAGTCCCCGATTTTCTTTTGAAGACAATTCACTAACAAGTGTAATGCCGGCACCTAATTCTCCCGCAAGTCCTACGCCTGCTATAAAACGCACCAATGCATATTGTTCCGGCGTTTGAACAAAACCATTGATTATGTTTGCAATGCTGTATAAAATTATGGAACCAAATAAAACGCTGAGTCTTCCTTTTTTATCTCCCATGATTCCCCAGATGATTCCA